>JBHAZZ010000066.1:0-6278 GCA_041781275.1 Moraxella sp. | reverse complement strand
CTTCTCAGGGCTGTTACAGCTTTTGATACAACTTCCTGATTTATATAAATTAAATCTGTTGGTTACCCCCAAAGTGGACTTTCATCATGAAGGGGTCAGACGCATTTTGACACTCATGTTGCCTGCCATTTTTGGGGTATCGGTTACTCAAATTAACCTACTGCTTAACACCGTTTTTGCGTCCAAAATGATGAACGGATCGGTATCTTGGCTATATGCCGCCGAGCGTTTAAGCGAACTACCACTAGGACTGATTGGTGTGGCGATTGGTACGGTGATTTTGCCAAGTTTGTCCGCCAGTCGTGCCAAAGCCGATACTGGCGAATTTCAAAAAACCCTAGATTGGGCGGCACGTCTTATTGTTTTGGTGGGACTGCCTGCCAGTTGTGCGATGTTTGTGCTGTCGGACGTGTTGATGAACGCTTTGTTTGTACGGGGAGAATTTAGCCAAACAGACGCTTTAAACAGCGGACTTGCCCTAAAAAGCATGGCGGGGGGCATTTTGGGTTTTATGCTCATCAAAGTGTTTGCCCCTGCGTTTTTTGCTGGACAAGACACCAAAACCCCCGTCAAAATCGGTATCGTGGCGGTATTTGCCAACATGATTTTTAGCGTACTGTTTATTGGACTGTTTTATTTGGCAAACTTGCCTTTGCATGGTGGTTTGGCACTGGCAACCACAGGAGCAAGTTTTGTCAATGCAGGGCTACTTTATTACTTTTTGCACAAACGTAACATCTGGCGATTTGGCTCACATTGGAAAAAAATGGGACTACAATTCGTCAGCGCAAGCGTTGCCATGTGCGGGGCGTTGTATGCTGTCTTACCTTACTACCCCACAGACGGAGCATTGTGGCATAAGCTTTTGGTGCTTGGTGGTCTTTGCGTGCTTGGGGCGGCTGTTTATGCGGTCGTACTTTTGGCGACAGGGTTTCGCCCAAGACAACTAAGACACTAAGGGCGCACGATGAACGATTTTATTTCTTTGTTTGGGCGTATCGCTCTTGATGCGCCTTGGCTTATGCCTTGGGCAAACATTCATCACGCCTTTCAGGACACTCGCCATACCGATGATGAGCTTGCTTGGTGGTTAAACCGCTACTTTGATCAACAAAACATCGCTTTGTGCCATCATGATTTTGGCAATAACCTTTGTTTTGTCGCTCAAGATGACTTGCCTCACGGCACAGCTTACGAACGCTTTATTTATCAAAACCACAAAATCCCCACACGCAACAACCTACATGACTGGTTTGGGGCGTGTATTTGGTCGGCATTTCCCAAAAGCAAAGCCCTACTCAACGCCAAACACCACGCCCACATGAACACAGACAATCAACGCAATCGCCTAAGAGACACCATCACGGTGTTTGATGAAAATGGGGCAGTCGTGGTGGTCAGCGATGATACAGTAGGTAGTGATATGGCGGACGCTTTGGTTGATTTTGATTGGCGGCGGTGTCTTGTCAGCCATCGCCAGCACTGGCACAATCCCCAAAATCCCCACCCCAACGACAAAGCCCAAGTTTTTATTTTTGGTCATGCCCTATTAGAACAGCTCATCACGCCCCGCAAGCCCTTATGCAGCCATGCCGTGATTTTAAAAGTGCCGCCATCATTTTTTACCTTAAGCTTGATGGATAAATTGGCGTTTGTTGATGGATTTTTGCGCCAAAAACTGGATTGTCTGTTGCAAGATGGCGTTACCCCAAAACACTTACACCCTTTGCCGATTTTGGGTGTGCCACATTTTTGGGAAAATGGCGATCCTGCCTTTTATGATGATGAATTTGTCTTTCGTAAAGGGCGACAACGCCACAAAACCACAAATTCCAAGGAGTAATCATGCACCGTTTTGCCTTGATTTTGCATTTATTGGGCGCAAGCGTTTGGGTGGGTGGACATTTGTACCTACTCATTCGCCTAATGCCAACGTTCATCAAAAACAATGACGTTCAAGGATTTTTAGCCTTTGAAAAAAGCTACGAACCTTTGGGCATGAGCGCCCTTGTCATACAGGTGCTGACAGGCTTTTATATGCTAAATAACATTGTGGCATGGCATCTGTGGCTAACGCCAATGGGTATGCTGACCGCCTTGATTCATGGTAAATTGACGTGGCTACTGCTGACCATCATCACAGCAGTGTCGGCACGGTTTGGTGTGGTCAATAAATTACAAAACGGCACGCACACCCCAAGCACCCTAAAACTCATGGGTGTTCATGTCGGGCTGATTTGCCTTTGGAGTGTGGCGTTTGTGGTTACTGGGGCGTTTTTTCGGGGGTAGCCTTTTAATCCTTAGGACAAAATAACCACCACAAAAAGGTAGCAGCAATACCAGTAGGTATACAAACATACAAAATATATACACCAATGTATTGCCCAAGCCATATACAAAATATCAAGACACCCCATGCAATCCAAGCAATAGTGCCAAAGAAGTTACTTAATGCAACTCTAATCCGATACCACATTTAATGCTCTACCTGCTAGTAAGCAGTACAATTTGTACTAAACATACCATAACCACTATTATAACTATTACAAAAAGTCCAATTTGGTTTTATTGGTCTTGTTTGTTGAAGGGTTCTTTGAAGCTCTTCATAACTTTCCTGAGCTTCATTATAACTTAAGATTTCTGACCTTAATTTAACAGCATACATATTACATTGTTGGGGCGTAACGTATTCGCCATTTCTACTAATAAACTGGACTAATTTTTGATCAAGCAAATCATCATCAACACGATAAATTCTATTCCTTCTAATGCCATACAAATATCTACCCTGCGCTGCCAAATTTGGATCGAGCATACCTTGACTGACACAGCCCGCCAATAAAGCGTGGTCTTCAGCAAAAATCTCGTGTTGTTGTTCTGTCATCATAGTACGACAACCCGTCAAAGAACTAGCAAGCACTAAGCCTATCAGTAATTTTTTCATAAATAATCACTTCCAAAATTTAAATAATATAGGTTGGAAATTATCTATGATATAATGATTTTACTTTTTGTACAGACACAAAAAGTAAAATTGCTGTTACTTTTAGTTAGGAAATACCCATGAAAACTTACGAAAAAATTCGCCAATTAAGAGAACAAAACCATTGGACGCAAGAAAATATGGCAGAAAAATTAGGATTATCGGTTGCAGGTTATGCCAAGATAGAAAATGGAAAAACTCATTTAACTCTACAAAGACTGGAACAATTTTCAAAGATATTTAATGTAGATATATTAGATTTAATTCAAAACGAAAATAATATTTTTTATCAGGTTAATGAAAAATCATATGATAATAGTCAGCAAGGGTATATTGTTCACAATCATCACACAGACACAGAGCAACTGACATTAAAATCTGAAATTGAAAAACTTACACTCGCCCTATCACTAAAGGACGATATAATTGCCCAATTAAAAGAACAGATCGCCATTTTAAATGAACTTAATATCGCCCTAAAGCACAACAAAAGCCAATAAACATCACTTAAAACCCCAATGGTGCATTCAACACACACCTTAATCTTAATGATGCTCACTCATCGGTTTAAATGTCGTTTACTAAATTTTCACATTACTAGGGCGTTTTTTCGGGGGTAGCTTCGTTGGTGCTTGAGCCGTCTTTGCCATCTTTTTGGGCATTACGCTCATCAATCTCACTCATGGACGTGGCAGGGACAAATTGCCCATTATTCACGTCTGTGCCCCGAGCGGCGTGGTCTTGTTTTAGGGATTTGGCGACTTCTGGCGGCATATAGTTTTCGTCATGTTTGGCAAGCACTTCACTGGCAACAAACACACCGTTTTCTAGTTTGCCCGTTGCCACCACGCCTGAGTTTTCGGCAAACAAGTCAGGTAGCACCCCCCGATAGGTCATCGGCACGGTTGCTTTGTAGTCGGTGATGGCAAATTGGATATTTAAGGGGTCGTTTGGATCTCGTTTGACCGAGCCTGCCACTACCATGCCCCCCGCCCGAATGCGTTTATTTTCGGGGGCTTTGCCTTGACTTATCATGGTTGGATCAAAATAATAATCCGTTTGTTGGCGCATGGCGTACAAAATCAAGCCAACAGCAATCGCCACCCCAATAAGCATGGCAATCACCCACAGTAATTTTTTTTGGCGAACGCTATTCATAGTTTCGTATTCCGCTGTTTGCGTTGTTTGTTGGTAAGTTTGCTGTTTTGGGCAGTTTGGGTCAGTTTGGCAAGGGTGGCTTTGCGTTCGTGTCTGGCATACACTATCAAAAGTAGCACGCTACCAAACACCAGCGCATAACACGTCCAGACATACACCCCAAGTCCGCCCATGTGCATAAATTCTTGAAAACTGGAAAAATACGGTGTCATGTTGCCCCCTTGTTTATCCCTTTTGCTGCATGAGCCACTGATTGACCCACGCTTTGTTATGCTCACGCTGTAATATCAAAGAATTGGTGCGATAAATCGCCAGCGCCGCCACCAAAAAATACATACCCAGCAGCATGATAAGCAGTGGCAGCCACATACTGGCAGGCATTTTGGGGGCATTGGTAACGGTAAATGTAGAACCTTGGTGCAAAGTGTTCCACCACTCCACCGAATATTTGATGATGGGCAAATTCACCGCCCCCACCACAGACAAGATGGCAGCCGCCCTACCCCGATTTTGGCTGTGTTCAAAGGCAACAAACAGTGCCATCACCCCCACATACAAAAACGCCAAAATCAACATACTGGTCAGTCTTGCGTCCCATACCCAATACGTTCCCCATGTGGGTTTGCCCCAAATTGCCCCTGTCAAGAGTGCCAACACACAGCAGACAAAACCAATCGGTGCAAGGGCTTGGGCGACGATGTTGGCGGTTTTGATTTTCCATACCAAAAAAATCACCCCAAGCACCGCCATCGCCATATACACACTCATGGCAAGACTGGCGGTCGGCACATGGATATAAATGATGCGGTAGCTGTCTTTTTGTAGATAATCGGTCGGCGCAAATGCCAGCCCCCAAATCGTGCCGACACTCAGCAATACAAAGGCAATCAAACCAAGCCATTTGACCCACGGGGCAAACAGCTTAAAAAAACGCTCTGTGCCAACTGTGGTCAAAAACGCTTGCCAAAGTCGCTCCCAAATACTGGCTTGGGCGGTGGTTGTGGGCTTGGTGGAATGTGGCATAAACAGCACCGATAGACTTAAGAAAATGAACAAAAAAGAAATTGGCAAATTATACCACGCTTTGTCCCCCAATCACTAACTTTGCTATTTTTTTGTAAAAATAACCACTTAGTAGTGATGGTTTTTCTTGGTGTGGCTTTATCCACTGATAAAGTTTGATTTTTTGTAAAAATCAGTTGCCTTTTTTGCGATTTTTCAGTATAAATGTTAGTTTGCGCATTTGTAACCAACCATGCCTTTTTATTGCCAAACTGACATTTGCAGGAAACTCTATGACCGATCGCCCCATTGCCCTTGACTTACAAGACATTCATAAAAGTTATGGTAAATTAGAAGTCTTAAAAGGCGTTTCTTTGACCGCTTATGATGGCGACGTGATCAGCATTTTGGGTTCTAGTGGCTCGGGCAAATCCACATTTTTGCGCTGCATTAACCTGCTTGAAAAACCCAGTAGCGGACGTATTTTTATCGGTCAAGAAGAGCTGGAACTGACTAATAAAAAGGGAGAATTGACCGCCAAAAATCCCAAACAGCTAGAAAGATTGCGTTCACAAATTGGCTTTGTGTTCCAAAATTTCAACCTATGGCCACACAAAACCATTTTGCAAAACATCATTGAAGGCCCTACCCAAGTTCTCAAAATCCCCAAAGAAACCGCCATCACCGAAGCGCAAGCCCTACTCAAAAAAGTGGGACTTTTGGACAAACAAGACGCTTATCCTGACAATTTATCAGGCGGTCAAAGACAGCGTGTTGCCATCGCTCGCTCGCTTGCCATGAAACCCAAAGTCTTGTTATTTGATGAACCAACGTCCGCCCTTGACCCTGAACTGGTTAATGAAGTACTTGCCGTCATGCGTGAACTTGCCGAAGAAGGTCGCACCATGCTGATTGTTACCCACGAAATGCGGTTTGCTCGGGAAGTGTCCAGCAAGGTGGTGTTTTTACATCAAGGAAGCATTGAAGAAATAGGCACGCCCCAAGAAGTTTTTGACAACCCAAAATCAGAACGGGTGCAAGAATTTATGGCTTCTCACCAATAATTGCCTGACCTTATTTTTATTTTAAAACTGGAGTTTTTTATGTCTTTTACTTCAAAATTTACCCTACTGTT
>JBHAZZ010000065.1:0-4785 GCA_041781275.1 Moraxella sp. | reverse complement strand
GTACGCCCCATTATCCAAAGCCACTCTGATCTCGCCTGTGGCTTTTTTGGCAATGTCAGAAAGCAGTGTGGCAGGACGAGCGTGTAGCCCCAACGCATTAACGATGGTTGTTTTGACCGCTTGCCAATGCGCTGACTTTTGCGCCCCAAGCAAATCCGCCAGTTCACTTGCAGACGCTTTGTGGGTTAATTTTTGGCTAAATTCAGGGCTTAACAGCACGTCATACACTTGGGATAATTTTTCGCCATCAACCTGACCATTACTGGCAATCACCGCCAGTCCTTGAACTTTATCCGACTGATAAGTAATGGGTTTTTTGGCAACTGTCAAAGCAAGGGCGGGTTCAAGCACCGCCGTTTTATGTTCAAGCACCACCGCATACAACGACTGACAAAGGCGGGTCAATTCAGGCTTAATCCCAAGCACATCACCCAAAAGCCCTGCGTCTTTTAGTGCGGCTGTAGCCACGTGATATAAGTCATCAAGCCCCTTGGCGGAAACGTCAGTTTTGATAAGCGATTCTTGCAGGGTCAATGTTTTTGGCGCACTGCCCAAAGCGGTCAAGATGTCCTGTGGGGTTTTGGCGCATTTAATGCTGTCGGCAATATTGACCGACAAAGCACGGGTCAGCATTTTTAGTACCGTCAAATGCTCGTCTGATTTTGCCGAAATGACCGCCAACAAATAAGCCACATCGCCATCAGGTGTCCACTTAATTCCATTGGCAAAATGCACAAGCTTGACGCCTGTTTTTTTGATATGAATGCGAGACTCTGGCGTGCCATGCGGAATGGCGATACCTTGCCCCAAATATGTGGTCGCTTGCGCTTCACGATCTTGCAATCCCGTCAAATATTCTGGCGTGGTAAAACCATCATCGCTCAAAAGTTTGGCAAGCAATCGCAAAGCGTCATCTTTGGTATCGGCTTGAGCGTGCATATGCACGTCAGCGGGAGTTAAGGTCAGCATAAAAATCCTTAATGATGGGGAAACAAGGCGAAATCGCCAAGGGTTTTTGTGTATTTATGTAACCATATAACATAGCTAAATAACAAAAACCCCTAATGCTTTTCAATAAAATAAAATTTCATAATTGTAACATTTTTTTATCTTAAAAAATTTATCTTGTTACAAAAAAATAAAAGCAAATTTCAAGATAGAAATTTGCTTTGTTTAGGCATTGAGTGTACAAAACACCATCAAGATATTGATTTAACAACATCTTCAATTTTTGTTTATCAAAAACTCACTCATCATGGCAAAAATTTTTCATATTGTACACTTAAGTTTTTTTTATTAAATGTACAGCACTTCCAAAATTTCAAATTCCACCAAACCGCTGGGCGTTTGAATTTTGGCGTCATCGCCTTCGGATTTGCCAATCAAACCACGAGCGATGGGCGAATTGACTGAGATTTTGCCCACTTTAAAATCGGCTTCATCATCGCCAACAATTTTATAACGGCGCTCTTCACCGCTTTCCATGTTTTCAAGGACGACCGTTACACCAAACACCACACGTCCATCTTGGGGCAGTTTGCTAGGATCGATGACTTGCGCCCCACCAAGTTTGGCTTCAATATCACGAATGCGTGCTTCACACATACCTTGCTGTTCACGGGCGGCATGGTATTCGGCGTTTTCTTTGAGATCGCCGTGTTCCCGTGCTTCGGCGATTGCCTGTGTGATACGGGGTCTATCTACGGTTTTTAGCTGTTTTAGTTCAGTCTCTAGGGCGTTGTGTCCTTCTGGGGTCATGGGATAACGTTGCATATTTTCTCCAAATGCACATAAAAACAAATTGCATAGTTAAAAACACCACGCCCATTGGGGTGGTGTTCTATAAAATAATAAGAAGTCTGTGGACAAAAAGCCACACGGTTTATATATACTATCAGCTTTAAAATAAAAAAACAAGTCTCCATCGGTTTAAGTAAGTCATCTAAGCTTTCGCCTGACGCTTACTTAAACCTAAGTTATGCCAAATTAAGCACCAAGTTCTTGTAGTTTATAGACATCAAATGGCAATGCCACTTCATAAGCCTTGCATACTGCTTGGGCGGCGCTGATGGTCGTTACATAAAACACTTTGCCTTGTAGGGCGCTGCGACGAATGGAGAACGAATCTTCTTGCGATTGTTTGCCTTCGGTGGTGTTGATGACCATGGCAATTTCACCGTTTTTGATGGCGTCCACGATGTGCGGGCGACCTTCGGTAACTTTATTGACACGCTCACAGGCGATACCTGCTTGGCTGATGACCCGCTGAGTGCCACCAGTTGCCACAAGCTTAAAGCCAAGTTTGACCAAATCTTGTGCCACGTCCACCACATATTTTTTGTCGCTATCACGCACCGACAAAAAGACTTTTTTGGTTTCGCCTTCGGTCGGTAAACCCGGTAAACGTTCGTTTGAGCCGATGACCGCTTTATAAAAGGCTTCACCAAAGGTTTTACCCACGCCCATGACTTCGCCCGTGGATTTCATTTCGGGACTTAAGATGGGATCAACCCCTGGGAATTTGGCAAAGGGGAACACCGCTTCTTTGACCGAATAATGACTAGGCACAATCTCGCTGACAAAGCCTTGCTCGGCTAAGGTTTTGCCTGCCATACAACGTGCCGCCACTTTTGCCAATGATGTGCCGATACACTTGGACACAAAAGGCACGGTACGGCTAGCTCGTGGATTGACTTCTAGGATATACACCGTATTGTCTTTGACTGCATATTGTACGTTCATCAAGCCCACCACACCCAACTCTTTTGCCATGGCGATGGTTTGACTACGGATTTGATCTTGAATATCTTGGCTTAATGAATACGGTGGCAAAGAGCACGCCGAGTCGCCAGAATGCACGCCCGCTTGTTCAATGTGCTGCATGATACCACCGATCACCACTTCACGCCCATCAGACACGCAGTCCACGTCCACTTCAATGGCGTCATCAAGGAATCTGTCAAGCAGTACGGGCGCTTCGTTGGACGCTTGTACGGCAGTTTTTAGGTAATGGCGCAGTTCGTCTTCGTTATAGACAATTTCCATCGCCCGACCACCAAGCACATAAGACGGACGCACCACCAAAGGATAACCCACTTCTTTGGCACGGATAATGCCTTCATCGGTACTGGTTGCCAAGGCATTTGGTGGTTGATTTAGGCTAAGCTGATGTAGCATACGCTGAAAACGCTCACGGTCTTCTGCTCTATCAATGGCGTCAGGGCTTGTGCCGATGATGGGTACGCCTGCTTCTTCTAAAGCTCGGGCAAGTTTTAACGGTGTTTGACCGCCATACTGAACAATCACGCCCTTAGGCTGTTCGGTACGCACAATTTCAAGCACATCTTCTAAGGTAACAGGTTCAAAATACAAACGATCAGACGTGTCATAATCGGTAGAAACCGTCTCTGGGTTACAGTTTACCATGATGGTTTCATAGCCATCTTCACGCATGGCAAGGGCGGCATGGACGCAGCAATAATCAAACTCAATGCCTTGCCCAATACGGTTAGGTCCGCCGCCGATAACCATGATTTTGTCTTTGTCGGTTGGGTTTGCTTCACACTCTTGGTCATAGCTTGAGTACATATAAGCGGTAGATGTGGCAAATTCTGCCGCACAAGTATCCACACGTTTATACACAGGATACACGCCCAAGCTCCAGCGATGTTTGCGAAACTGCTTTTGGCTAATGCCCATCAAATTGGCAATGCGTAAATCACTCATGCCTTTACGTTTAAAGCGATAGACATTTTCGGCGGTTAAATCACCAAAGCCCAAAGTTTTGATGGTGTTTTCGGTCTTAACAATATCTTCAATTTGTACCAAGAACCAACGGTCAATCTTGGTGTAAGCAAAGACATCATCAAGACTAAAGCCATGACGGAAGGCTTCAGCAATATAAAAAATGCGTTCAGGCGTGGGAATGCTTAAGCGGTTTTTGATTTCGCTACTGATGGCGTCTGCGCTTTTGCCTGTGGTGTCTAGCACTTCATCAAAGCCAGTCGCCCCTGTTTCAAGCCCACGCAGCGCCTTTTGAATGGATTCTTGGAAATTACGCCCAATCGCCATCACTTCGCCCACCGATTTCATTTGTGTGGTTAGCGTGGCTTCGGCTTGGGGGAATTTTTCAAAGTTAAAGCGTGGCACTTTGGTTACCACATAGTCAATGGACGGCTCAAAACTGGCAGGGGTTTTGCCACCTGTGATGTCATTTTTTAGTTCATCTAAGGTATAACCCACCGCCAATTTGGCAGCGATTTTGGCAATGGGAAAGCCTGTTGCCTTTGATGCCAGCGCCGATGAGCGGCTAACACGGGGATTCATCTCAATGACCACCATGCGTCCGTTGTCAGGATTGATACCAAACTGCACGTTTGAACCGCCTGTTTCTACGCCAATTTCACGCAAGACGGCAATGGACGCATTACGCATGAGTTGGTATTCTTTGTCGGTCAAAGTTTGCGCAGGGGCAACGGTGATGGAGTCGCCTGTATGTACGCCCATCGGGTCAAAGTTTTCAATGGAGCAGACAATGATACAGTTATCTTTTTTGTCTCGCACCACTTCCATTTCATATTCTTTCCAACCGATCAAACTTTCGTCAATCAACAGTTGGTGCGTGGGCGATAAATCAAAGCCCCGCTCACAAATTTCAATAAATTCATCACGGTTATAAGCAATACCACCACCACTGCCACCCATGGTAAAAGACGGACGAATAATCACAGGAAAGCCAAAACGTGATTGGATTTCTAGCGCTTCTTCCATCGTTTGGGCAACGTC
>JBHAZZ010000064.1:0-11779 GCA_041781275.1 Moraxella sp. | reverse complement strand
TTCAAGCGTTGCCATGTCTAGATCGTTGGTGGGTTCATCAAGCACCAAGACGTTGGCAGGTTTGAGCAGTTGCTTGGCAAGCAGCACTCTGGCACGTTCGCCCCCTGATAAGGCTTTGACGGGCGTTCTGGCACGGTTTGGCGTAAACAAAAAATCCTGCAAATAGCCCAAAATGTGTGTTTTTTTGCCATTGACTTCTATGTAGTCCGAGCCTTCAGAAACGTTGTCGGCAACGGATTTTTCAAGGTCTAATTGGTCTTTGAGCTGATCAAAAAACGCCACCGTTAAAGACGTGCCAAGTCGCACCGTGCCGCCTATTTTGGCGCTGTCATCCAAGCCCAAAATGGTGCGAATGAGCGTGCTTTTGCCCACGCCATTTTGTCCGATGATACCCACTTTGTCGCCACGAAGCAGCAAGGTACTAAAATCTTTGATTAAAATTTTACCATCGTATTGCAAACATAAGTTTTTGATTTCACAAACGATTTTGCCAGATTTTTCGCCCAAGTTTTGGGTTAAGGACACATTGCCGACCACATCACGACGGGCTTTGCGTTCTTCTCGTAATTGTTTTAGGGCACGCACTCGCCCTTCGTTACGGGTGCGACGGGCTTTGATGCCTTGGCGAATCCATGCTTCTTCTTCGGCAAGTTTTTTGTCAAAATCGGCAAAGGCTTTGGCTTCGGCTTCTAATTGGGCTTCTTTGAGTTCTTGGTAGCGGGCATAACCACCCACGCCCCCCGATACGTCATAACTGGACAGTTGCCCCCTGTCAAGTTCCACAATGCGAGTGGCAAGCGTATCCACAAACTGACGATCGTGGGTGATGAATAAGACGGTTAAATTTTGGTTGAGTAAGTAATTTTCTAACCAAGCAATGCTTTCTATGTCCAGATGGTTGGTGGGCTCATCAAGCAGTAGCACATCGGGCTTAACCACCAACGCCCGAGCCAAAAGCACACGACGTTTGCGACCGCCTGATAAGCTGCTTAGGCGATCGTTGGGGTCTAAGTTCATGGTTTCTAGCAGGGTTTTGGCGTGCCTTTGTAAGTCCCAACCGTGCACAGCGTCCAGTTTGTGTTGTAGCTCTGACATCTGTGTACAAGCGTCCATGTCTCCTTGTCCGCATTGCTCGGTCAAAGTTTGGTAACGATGGAGTAAATCAGCCACTTCTTGGTTGCCTTGCATGACGATGTCAAGCAGCGTACCGTCTTCGGTGGGGACGTTTTGCGCAAGCATACTGACCACGGTAGTACCTGCGATGATGACTTCGCCACTGTCGGGCTGCTGCTGCCCTGTGATAAGCTTAAATAGCGTAGATTTGCCTTCGCCATTGCGCCCAATCAAACAAACCCGTTCGCCTGCGTCTAAGCTAAAATTGACGTGGTCTAAAATGGGAGCAATGCCAAATGCCAGTTGGATATTTTTAAGATGAATCAGTGCCATAAGCTTTTAAGAAGTGATAAAATAACCTGCTATTATAACAAATTTCGCACCACAATCGGAAAAATTATGCACGACTTAACCGAATTGCAAATCAAAGTGGCTTATTTAGAAGACACCGTAGATACACTCAACGACATCATCGCCAAACAAGACCGCCAATTAACCGATTTACAAGATCAATTAAAGCTGATTTATCGACGTTTAGAAAGCACGGCAGACGTAAGCGAGTTTGATGTATTGGCGGATAAACCACCACATTATTAAACGCAGAATTAAGCATGAACCAAAATGTTATGGGGATGTTTTAAAATTTTTGCTTGTATTTCAAAAACGTTTGTTTTAATATAACAAGCGTAACATATCTGTAAGCTTAATATGGGTGTGTCGTTGATTTTACAAGCAAACTTTTGGCAACTAAAGGAGTGAGCCATGCGTGTTTTTTTTAAGCCAACTTTTTTAGCGTTAGCAGTCTCTACCGTCAGCATGACCGCCTATGGTGCAGGTTTGGATCGTTCAGGACAGGACATTACCGCCTTTTTACAAGATGGCACTTATGCCGAAGCGGTTTATACCTATATTGATGCGGACGTTTCAGGTTATGACAATGCCAATGTGGCAAATACTTATACACAAGGCAATGCCACAGGCGACATCGCTGAAGCTTATGACTTTTTCCGTTGGGGCGTAAAGGCGGACATCAATGACACCTTTAGTCTTGGGGTGCTTTATGATGAACCGTTTGGGGCAGCGGTACAATATTTTGGTGGCAGTAATTTTGTTGCAAAAGATTTGGCAACTGTTCGGGCACAAATTTTGCCGTTGGCAGCAAGTGGGGTTTTGCCAGCGGATAAAGCTCAGTCAACGGTGGGTGCAGCTATGGCAAGCCCAAGCAAGGTTGGTCAAGGCACCAATGTAGAGATTCGTACCAATAACGTTACCATGTTACTTGGGGCAAAATTGGGCGCAAATAAAAACTTTCAAATCTATGGCGGACCTGCAGCGCAGCGTCTGACGGGTGAAGTGCATTTGCGTGGCGTTACCTATCAGGGAGCATCAGGTTATGATGCCAAAATCAGTACCGATCAAACGCTGGGCTGGGTGGCAGGCGTGGCATACAGCAAACCTGAAATTGCCCTGCGTGCGTCTTTGACATATCGCTCCGAAACAGAACATGAAAGCGATATTGCAGAAGTATTTCCAGCATTGGCATTGCGTAATTTGCCAACCAGTAGAACCCAAAATTTTAGTGTAACCTTGCCTGAATCTTATAATCTAGATTTCCAAACGGGCATTAGTCCAACCATGTTATTAACTGCCAAAGCCCGTTATGTGCCTTGGAGTAAATTTAGCATTAACCCCACACTGTACACCCAAGTGGCACAAACGCCGATTGTGGATTATAGCAAAGACCAATGGTCGGGCGAGTTGGGTCTTGCCAAAAAACTTAATGACAAAGTGGTGGTGTCGGGCAATGTCGGCTATGACAGCGGTGCAGGTAACCCTGTAAGTACGCTTGGACCGATTGAAGGCTATTATTCGTTTGGGCTTGGCGCAAGATATAACATCACGCCTGAATGGTCGGTGTCTTTGGGGGGCAAATACCTAAAATTTGGCGACGCTACTGCCCAACTTCCTAACCGTGATGTGGTTGGCAAATTCCCCGACAACGATGGCTACATCGTGGGTCTAAAATTGGCGTACCACAGCAAATAAACACCCGCCACCAAAATCAACCAAATGCAAAAGCCAAGATTCAATTCTTGGCTTTTTTGGCTTGTGTTTTTGGGTTAAAATTTATGGTTTGAGCAGGTTTGTTGTTATTGGGGCGCTTTTGTTTCTTGGCTACCAGTATCGGTACTTGGCGTTTCTTGGCTGCGTTTATGGCGTTGGTCGGGCAGGGTAAGATTATGCTCATCAAAGGCGGGCAAGGGCGCAAATACCACATTTTGGGCGGGTAAGAGTTGTTTTTGGGTCAGTCGCCAATTTTGTTCATCGCTATTGATGTGTAGGTAATATTTGCCTTTGTTGGGGTCTAGGCTGACTTGCCCTTGATAGACATTGTCCGCCGTATGCGTTAAAACAAAATCACGATCTTTGTCTTTTTCTGTGGCGTGCGAAATACGGACATTGAGCGTTTTGGGAAGTTGTTGCTCGGCATTGGCAAATTTAAGTTCAAAACGCACATTATCGCCATCAAACCGCAAAACGCCACTTGCCCCCAGATCGTAAGCCAGTTGATCTTTGGAAATGTCTTGATATAAGGTTTTGCCGTCCATATACCAATCATCACGCACGGTAGCGTCTTTATGTTTGACGGCAAACACCACAAAAAAGATACACGCCACCACCACAAAGGCAGGCAAACCAATGACAAAGATGGTGATCATGTAGTTTTTGTACCAAGGGGCGGATTTGGCTTTTGATACGGTGGTTTGGTTGGAATTATCAGGGAACATAGGCTTTTAGATGATTAAATTTGCTATTTTAACACATTTGCTGCATGGCGTTGTTTAATTTAACTTTTTGCGTTTTAATAAGACCAACACCGCTCCATTGCCGCCATCATTATTGGGCGCAGACACAAACGCCAAAACGTCAGGAAGTTGTCTAAGCCAGCCATTGACACACGTTTTAATGACGGCGTACATGCCTTTACCGTGCACGATTTTGACCACAGTTTCGTCATTAATAAGGGCATTATTGATTAAGGTCAGCACGCCTTGCCTTGCGTCTTCGATGTCGCAGCCGTGTAAATCCACCGCATCATACCAGCGAAATTTGCCTTGTTTGAGTTGTTCAAAGACTTTGTTTTGTAGGGTGGCGACTTTATAACTCAAAAAAGCTTCCGCCGCCACAGGATTTAACAGGGCTTGCATATCAGACAAATGAGTGGTGGACTCTTGTTCTATGCCTTGTGCGGCAGCCCGACGAAACACGGCGTTGTTGTCTGTTTTTTGGCGAGTGTGCGTAACGCTTTTTTCGTGTTTTAGGGGTGTTACCCCCATCATGGCTTGAGCAAATAGGGTGCTGTCATCGGGGTTGTGCAGTTTTTCGGCTTTACTTTTGGTGGTTTCGGTGCTTTTTTGCTTTTCGCTTTTTTGGAGCTGTTTTAGTTTGTTTTGCGTTTCTTGCGACAGTAAGCTTTTGAATGTGGTCATAATTTTTGATGTTTAAAATAAAAAAGGGCGTAAAACTTTTACACCCTTAGATAAAAATTAACGGTTGGGCAGATGGTCTTTGACATCTTTGGCAAATTGACGCAAAGTCTCTACGGTAGCGTCCCAATCTAAGCAGCCATCGGTAACTGATTTGCCGTATTCTAGCTGTGAAAGGTCGGCAGGAATGTTTTGACGACCGCCTTTTAGGTGGCTTTCAATCATCAGACCCATGATGGATTTGTTGCCGTTTTGGATTTGACCGGCGATATTTTGGATAACCATCGGTTGCAAATAAGGGTCTTTGCCGCTGTTGGCGTGGCTTGCGTCCACCATGATCATGCCACTGGTTTTGCCTTTGGCAAGTTCGTTTTCAGTGGCGGCAATGGCGGTTTCGTCGTAGTTGGGCTGATTGTTGCCCCCACGCAAGACAACGTGGGCGTATTTGTTGCCTTTGGATTTGATGATGGAAACTTGCCCATCGCTAGACAAGCCCAAAAAGCTGTGCCCTGACTGTACCGCTTGCATGGCGTTTACCGCAACGGTCATGCTGCCGTCTGTGCCATTTTTGAAGCCAACAGGACAAGACAGCCCTGAGCTCATTTCACGGTGGGTTTGGCTTTCGGTGGTGCGTGCGCCAATGGCTGACCAGCTAATTAAGTCTTGAATGTATTGTGGGGTGTTGGGATCAAGCGCTTCGGTGGCACAAGGCAAGCCTTTTTCGTTCAGATCAAGCAGTAATTTTCTGGCAAGCCCCAAGCCTTTTTCAATGTCAAAACTGTCATTCATGTCAGGATCGTTAATGAGTCCTTTCCAGCCTGTGGTGGTGCGGGGCTTTTCAAAATACACCCGCATGACAATAAACAGTTCGTCAGACAGCTCATCAGCCAATACTTTTAGGCGATCAGCGTATTCGTGAGCGGCATTGACATCATGAATGGAGCAAGGACCAACCACCACCAAAATGCGTTTGTCAATACCATCTAGGATATTTTGAATGGTGGTACGTCCATTTAATACTGTTTGATGGGCGGTATCAGACAGTGGGTAAAGGCTTTTTAGGGCTTTGGGGGTAATCAGGGGGATAAATTGCTCAATATTCACATCATCAATGTCTATATTATGGGTCAAGGGTTGGCTCATAGCGTTTCCTAGGGTATGTCAAGACAAACCGTTAAAATTAAAAAAACCACTATTATGCACGGTTTGTATTGATTTGACAAGTGTTCGTTTGGGGTGGGGTTTGGTGTGAGTTTATAAAAATACATCAACTTATCAAGCAAAAAAGACTAAGCCATAACAAACTTAGTCCTTTTATCAACTGACTGTCAAGCTTATTTAGACAGTTCTGGGACTGTCAAATCAGTGATTGCTGCACTGGCAAGGGGCTTTCATGTCAATGACCATGCGCCCTTGGATTTTGCCATCACGCATTTCTTGGAAAATGTCGTTGGTTTCAGCAAGGGTGCGTTTTTGGACGACAGGCACGACCACACCTTCAGCGCCAAATTGGAAAGCTTCCGCCAAATCTTGACGAGTGCCGACCAGTGAGCCGACCACTTCAATGCCATCTAAGACAATGCGTGGGATTGACAAATCCATGCTTTCTGGGGGTAAGCCAACCGCCACCACACGACCGCCTGCACGCACACAGTCCACTGCCGAATTAAAGGCGTGTTTGGAGACAGCCGTTACGACCGCAGTATGTGCGCCGCCTGTACGCTCTTGGATAAATTTGGCTGCGTCTTCTTTGGTGGGATTGACTACCAAGTCCGCCCCCACTTCTTGGGCAAGAGCCAGTTTGTCGTCATTGATGTCCACGGCAATCACGTGCGCTCCAAAGACTTTTTTGGCGTATTGAACCCCTAAGTTACCCAAGCCACCTGCCCCATAAATGGCGATCCATTGACCAGGGCGAACGCCTGATACTTTGATGGCTTTGTAGCAAGTAACCCCTGCGCAGGTGATGGAGCTGGCTTGAGCAGGGTCTAATCCTTCGGGGACTTTGACGGCATAATCGGCATTAACGATACAATGTGTTGCCATGCCACCATCGGCGGTATAGCCTGAGTTTAGCACGCTGCGGCATAAGGTTTCACGACCGCTGTTACAGTATTCACAAGAGCCACAGCTTTTAAAAAGCCATGCGATACTGACTCGATCGCCTACTTTTAGGGCGGTTACATCATCGGCAACTTCGGTAACAATGCCAATGCCTTCATGACCAAGCACACGACCAGGTTTGTCGCCATAATCGCCAGCGGCAACGTGCAAATCGGTATGACATACACCACAATATTCTACTTCTACTAAGGCTTCATTGGTACTTAGGGGGCGAATGTCTTTTTCAATGATTTCAACATTGCCATCACACGCTTGAGTAACGACAGCGGCTTTCATTTTTGCCATGAGTTTGCTCCTTGGTTGCGATCATTGTGATTTTTTGTTGGCAAACAAACCACAATCAAATTTGATGTGGAAAACAGCCCAAAACCCATACAGGGCTTAGGTTTTCCAATGACAAGTATGCGCCACTTATCGTCCAATGTCAAACGATTTTTTAGAAAAAATAAGATAAAAATCAGTATGTTATGTTATCTTATAACATATTAAAAAGCAAAGAAGTTTTTAGGTATTTTATGGGTCAAAAACAGCAAATTACCCCTTTTATGTACAGCACTGATTTGGCTAAAAATAAACGATGATATAAGGATTGTTTGATGGATTAAAACAAATTCAAAGCCACTGTTTTGTATAAAAATGGGTCAATGCCAAAACTCATCAAATCACTTTGCTGATTTAAAACTTTCTTTTGTGAAGTTTAAGCGGTTGGGTGGCGGCATGACAGATGGGGGCGTTTAGGGGGCTTTCGTCTGTTTGTGCTTTAGTAAATGGCGGCACTGTGGTATGATAATGCGTTTGATTTTTTGTATTTAAAGTGAATTTTTATGAACGCCACGCCCAGTTATGCCGACATTCAAGCCATTGTTGCTGATGATTTTGCCATCATGGATAAGCAAGTTTTTGGCAGTCTTAATTCTAAAGTTCGCCTAATCATGCAAGTGTCCAAACACGTCATTGACGCAGGGGGCAAACGAATGCGTCCGCTGATTACGCTTTTGACCGCTCGTATGCTTGAAGACACCCAAAGCGAGCAAGCGATGGAACTTGCGGCGATTACCGAAATGTTACATACCGCCACACTGGTGCACGATGATGTGATTGATGAGTCGGGTTTAAGACGGGGGCGACCGACCGCCAACGCCACATGGAATAACGCCACGGCGGTGTTGGTGGGGGATTATTTGATTGCCCGTTCGTTCAATTTACTGGTGGGATTTAACAATTTGCCGCTGCTTAAGCTGTTTTCTGACGGTACTTGCGACATTGCCGAAGGCGAAGTATTGCAGCTACAACATCAGCACAACCCCGAAACCACCGAAAGCGATTATCTACAAATCATTGATGGCAAAACTTCACGGCTGTTTATGATGGCAACCAAGGGAGCGGCGCTTTTACAAAATAAACAAAGCCATCTACAGGAATTGGGGGAGTTTGCTTATCATTTTGGTAACGCCTTTCAGATGATTGATGACGTGCTGGATTTTAGTGGCGATGTGGCGGTCATGGGCAAAAACTTGGGCGATGATTTGGCGGAAGGCAAGCCAACACTGCCCATCATCAAAACCTTAGAAATCCTAAAAGCCAACCAATCGCCCGATTATGATAAACTTAGAATTGCGGTACAAACAGGCAAAGTAGAAAACCCAAGTCAGCTGATTGCTTTGGTGCAGTCGTCAGGGGCACTGGATTATTGCAAAAAGCGGGCTTTGGACGAAACGGCACTGGCGCAGGCGGCGCTAAGCAAATTGCCCGATAATAAATATCGTGATGGGCTGTATCAATTAACGTGTCTTGCCAGTAGCCGATTGGTTTAACTTGTTTGCCCTGAACTGGTTTATCCCAAACTGGAGAAATTTTATGAAAAAAGCATTGATAAGTATCGCTGCATTGGCGGTAGTTTTGACAGGGTGTAGCACCATGAAGCAAAAACAACAAGAGCCCATGATTGGCATGGCAAATCCTGCCAGTGAATTTTGTATTAAGCAAGGGGGCAGTCTTGAACCCAAAAAAAGCGCCGATGGCGAATATGCGCTGTGTCATTTGCCTGATGGTCAGGTGGTGGAAGAGTGGGAGTATTTTTATAAGCACCACCAACCAAAACCCCACCAAAAATAACCGCTGCTGGGTCTGTGATGGACAAAGTTTTGTTGCAAATCTGTGTGCCGATTTGTTAAAAAATCTTTTATAATACGCCTTTTTGTTAAAAAAGGTGAGCCATGAGTCAATTAAATCCCCGTCAAGATGAAGCCATGCGACATACGCAAGGTGCGCTGTTGGTGCTTGCTGGGGCGGGCTCAGGCAAAACATCGGTCATCACTCGCAAAATTGCCCATTTGATTGAGCAGTGTAACATTCCTGCCGAACGTATCACGGCAATGACGTTTACCAACAAAGCCGCCCGTGAAATGAAAGCCCGTGTACAAAAATTGCTACCTGCCGAGCGAACTCGGGGGCTGACGGTTTCTACTTTTCACCAATTTGGGTTGCAATTTTTGCGTTATGAACTGCTGCATACACCCCTAAAGGGCAATTTTAGTATCATGGACGCAGACGACAGTAAACGACTGTTGGCTGAACTGATGGTGCGTGATAATCTCAGCGGGGCAGAGCGTGCCGACATGATAGGCAAGGCCATCAAGATGATTTCAGATTGGAAAAATGACTTGATTGCCCCTGACAAAGCCCTAGAAACGCTAGACAATGCCGATGACCAAATTTTTGCCCATTTGTATGAACTTTATGAGCGACATTTACGGGCGTATAATGCGGTGGATTTTGATGATTTGATTGTGCTGCCTGTGCGTATTTTGCACGACAATTTGGCGGTCAGAGAAAAATGGCAAAACCGCATTCGTTATCTGCTTGTAGACGAATACCAAGACACCAACACCGCCCAATATGAACTTATCAAACTGCTTGTGGGCGTGCGTGCCTGTTTTACGGTGGTGGGTGATGACGACCAGTCCATTTATGCGTGGCGGGGGGCAAAACCTGAAAACATGGCGCTATTAAAGCAGGATTTCCCCAATTTAACGGTGATCAAACTTGAACAAAATTACCGTTCTACCAACCACATTTTGGCTTCTGCCAACTCGGTCATCACCAACAACGAACATTTGTTTGAAAAAGTGCTGTGGTCAGACAAAGGACATGGCGAAAAAATCCGTGTGCTGACTTGTCCAACAGAAACGGACGAAGCACAGCGGGTGGCTCGTGAGATATTGACGCACAGACTGCGTAATAACGGTACTTGGGATCAATATGCGGTGCTGTATCGTTCTAATTTTCAGGCTCGTGCCCTAGAAGCTGAAATGCGTGCTTTACAAATTCCTTATAAGCTGTCGGGCGGCACGTCATTTTTTTCTCGTACCGAAATCAAAGACGTGATGAGCTATTTGCGTATCATTTTAAACCCTGATGATGACACGGCGTTTTTGCGCATTATCAACACCCCAAAAAGGGGCTTGGGTTCGGCAACGCTTGAAAAATTGGGACTGTTTGCCCAAGAATACAATTTGTCGCTGCTGTCAGCGTGTGGTCATTCGGGGCTAAAAGCGGCGCTGGGCAATAAAGCTACCAATACTTTACAAGAGTTTGCCGAATTTATCAGTCATTACACCCAAGCATTGTATGATAACGCCGATCCCATGCCTTTGGTGCGTCAGATGATTGATGAAACAGGTTATATTGATTTTATCAAAGGCGACAGCAAAACCCCCCAACAAGAAAAAAACCGTTTGGATAACATAGAAAGCCTATATTCGTCCATCACATCGCTCATTGACCGAGCCGAAGAAGACGATGACAAAAGCATTGATGCGGTGATTCGTAAATTGGTGCTTTTGGATATGTTGGAGCAGCAGCAAGAAGAAGACAATACCAATAAAGTCAATTTGATGACCTTGCACGCCGCCAAGGGACTGGAGTTTGATTTTGTGTATATCATTGGGGTGGAAGAAGACATTTTGCCGCACCGCAATTCCATTGCCAGCGAAACCATTGAAGAAGAAAGACGGCTGATGTATGTGGGTATCACAAGAGCAAGACATGAGCTGACTTTGACGGTGGCACAAAAACGCCGTGCCGGTAAGGACTTTCGCCAAAGTACGCCTTCACGCTTTTTGGAAGAATTACCCCTTGAGCACATTGATTATCCTGCCAGAAGACTTAAAGGTGAAAACAAAGACCCCAATCAAGTCGCCCAAGATTATTTGTCCAGCATTCAAGCCATGCTTGCCACCAAACGTAAATCTTAAGCGCTTAACATTACCGCAAACGCACGTGCCCCAAACACACGATTTGGGGTAATTTTTGCTTGGTGTTTGGTGCTAACTTTTTAAAGCCAGCGTTTGGCACATATCCAGCAAACGATTGGCGTAGCCGACTTCATTGTCATACCATGCAAACAGTTTAAGCTGTTTTCCAGCTTGCATGAGCTGATTTTCATCAATGATGAGTGAATGACTGTCGCCAATAAAATCACCAGACACAAGCGGTAATTCATTGTACTGTAAAATGCCCTGTAGCGTGCTTTGGCTGTGGTTTTTAAAGGTGTGTTTGATGTCGCTTAAGGTAGCGTCTTTGCTTAAGATGACAGTAACGTCAATGCACGCCACATTGATGGTCGGCACTCGCACCGAATAGCCTGACAGTTTGCCGACAAGCTGTGGTAAAACCCGTTCGCTGGCGCCAATGCTGCTGGACGTGGTGGGTATGATGTTATGCCCTGATGCTCGCCCCCGTCTGGGATCTCGGTGGGCTTGATCAAGCACCGTTTGGTCGGCGGTAACGGCATGAATTTCGGTCATCATCACGCTGTCTATGCCCCAAGTTTTATCCAGTACATACAATAAAGGAACAAGCGCTTGGGTGGTGCAAGATACCCCAGAGATGATGGGTAGCTGACGACTTAATAAATGGTCATTAACTCCCATCACAATACTGGCGTCTACCTTGTCAAAGGGGGCGGCGCCGATGATGACTTGTTTTGCGCCTGCGTGGCGGTGTAGGCTTGCGTCTTGATAAGAACGAAAATGCCCCGTGCATTCTAGTAC
>JBHAZZ010000063.1:0-3516 GCA_041781275.1 Moraxella sp. | reverse complement strand
GTATCAGCGATTTGACAAGGATTGCTTGGATTGGCTTGCAAAGTAAGTAGTTCACGTGTTTCATCAAGACTAAAACCAATAGCACGGCACGCCTTAATAAACTGTAATTCATTGAATTGCACTTCACTAAACACCCGATAGCCATTAGTATTTCGCTTGGCAGGCGTGATTAATTTAAGCCGTTCATAATAACGAATGGTCTCAAGATTAACGCCACTTAATTTGGCAAGTTCACTAATTTTATACATCATTTTTTCCTTGACTCTGTAGTTACTACAGGGTTTATAGTATATCTTATCACATGATGACTTGATAGGGGAACGATGATGGCTTGTACTTCTTGCTCACACGACACACATAATAAGCAATTATCGCCACGTTATAAAAAAGCCTTATGGATTGCCTTGGGGCTAAATTTGGCGATGTTTGTTATTGAAATTATGGCAGGCATTAACTCAGGGTCGGTGTCTTTATTGTCCGACAGCTTAGATTTTTTTGGGGACAGTGCCAATTATGTGATTAGCTTGATTGTGCTACCGATGGCGTTATCTTATCGTGCCAAAGCGTCTTTGCTTAAAGGGGCAACGATGGGCGGATTTGGCTTATTTATCTTGATAACCACATTATATCGCCTGTGGTATGGTGAAGTTCCTAGCCATAGCGAAATGAGCGTGGTGGGCGTGCTTGCTTTATTGGCGAATTTATCAGCACTTTGGGTGCTCTATCATTTTCGTGATGGCGATAGTAATATGAAAAGCGTTTGGCTGTGTTCTCGTAATGATGCCATTGGTAATGTGGCGGTGATTGGGGCAGGCGTTGCCGTATATTTTACCAGCTCAAAATATCCTGATTTAATCGTGGCATTTATTTTGGCAAGTTTGGCGTTAAGTGCCAGTTTTGCCATTATTAAACAGGCACTCTTGGAATTGGGCTATTTTTCTAGATAATGGAACGCTTTAGCAATGACTAATTTTTGCTCCAAAATCTGTGCCAGCGTATCAAACACAAAACGAATGCGTGGTGGTGTAACTGTACGCTGTGGGCGATACACATAGGCAATCCATTGTTTGCGTTTTATTTTGGGAAACAGTTCCACTAATTCGCCTGTCAATAAATACGGCTGACACATCAAACGCGGTAAACAGCCAAACGCCTGCCCTTTTAACACGCCAATCAATTCATCTTCCATACTGTTGCTGACAAATCTCGGTTTGGTCGGGGCAAATTGATGTTGATTGGACAAATACCAATTCCACGCCCGTCCCGTATTTTGATTGATTAAAGCACTTAATGGGTAATGGCGTTGCAAACTGTGCCAATCTTTTGGTTTGCCGACTTTTTCAATCAATGCAGGGCTGGCGACAATACAATCTTCTGCTGTGCCTACTTTTTTGATAATCAAACGGCTGTCTTCGGGCGTACCAAAACGGATACCGACATCAATTTGTTCATCAACCACATCAACCAAACCCAAATCCGACCGCCAATCAATCATCACATCAGGAAAATCCGCCAATTTATCCCACAATTCAGCCAGCACTTCACGCATTAACGCCATATCAGGCACGGCAATTCGTACCACACCTGCCATGCGTTCATCGTGGATTTTGTGTTTGGCTCGGGTAAATAATGCGTCTGTGTCCGCCAAAACCTGTTGGGCTTGCGGTAAAAATTGTTTGCCAAAGTCGGTTAATTTGACTTGCCGTGTACTGCGTTGAAACAACACTTCGCCCAATTCCTTTTCCAATTCGCTAATGGTGCGAGTAATCACTTGGGGCGATACGGCAAGATGTTGAGCCGTTTCCCGAAAATGTAAGGTTTCGGCAACGCTGACAAAGATTTTTAGGGATTCTAGGCGATTCATGATTAGTCAGTCTCGCTCACAGCTAATATATGATGTTTATCGTGCAAAGCAACTTCACTGTTATCTACTTTTACCAATAAACGCTTACCGCCTTTTTCTGTATTTTCTTCCATAAATTGCCATCTTGGATAGCATTCTTGAATGATTTTTGTCCAAGCTGTATTTTTGCTATTAAACGAACTTTCTTTTCTTAATCCTATTAAAATATTAGGATGATTTTTTTGTATATCTTGTATTAATTTTGTCCAAACTGCCCAACCATTAGAACGTTTATTCTTATGATATATCTCTTCAAAAATGCCAGAAGCAGTTAGTCTGCTCCAATTGTTTATGTGCATATCTCCGATTTTAATCATTTTATCTAAACAATTTTTTATGGTTTTTTCTAATTGTTCCGAACAAGGAATAAGATGTTCTTGTTTAAAGTCTTCTGCACGCTGATACATTGATTTTAAATGAGTTAATAAATCATCATCTTGCTTTGAAATGCTGTTAAAATGATGAATAAACTGATTTCTATCGGCAACAATTTGTTTGAAATCACGCTCAAATTTGTCCATATCAAAAAAAGCAATTAAAGGAACATGATAAGAAAGCGATGCTTGTACCACATGAATATCATCATGTTCTTGATAATTAGGTTCGTGTTGAGTTTGCTCTAATTGAGCCAATAAATTACCCAATGTTGTTTTCTCTAAACTAGCCCGATTTGACCATATGTCAAGTTTAGGCTTGTCAAAAGTTTCATTATCGTCATTTACCCATGATGTTGCCTTAAATGTTTGACTAGAAGTCAAAATTAACCGTTTTATGATTTGCTCAATTTCCTGATATTGACGCAAATTTAAACCCATTTGAAACGTAATTTCATCTTGTTTATTTTCAGTTATCAAATTCATTTCTCATTCAACCAATCTTCAAACTTCAACCCATCTACCCGTTCAAACTCTTTCACATTATGGGTTAATAAAATCAACTCTTGGGCAACGGCTTGCCCTGCAATCAACACATCATAAATGCCAATCGGTGTGCCTTTTTGCTTTAAATCGGCACGGATTTGCCCTGCGTGATACGCATCTTGTTGGGTAAACGGCAAAATTTCAAACGGTAACTGTTCCAAAGTGCGTAAATTATCCTGCACTTTTTGGCTGTTATATGCCCCAAATACCAATTCAAAATACACCACGCTAGACAATACAAAATCGCTTGGCTGATATTGGCGGATTTTATTGATGATATTGGCTTGTCGTCTGCTGATGGCAATCACCATATTGGTATCAAGCAAGTATTTCATTCAAACACGCTCCAATCACGTTCCTGTTCGGGTTCATTGCGTAATTCTTGTATGGCTTGTTCCATTGTATTATCAAAACCTTGCATATCGTCCAACCATGCCCAATCATTGACAATCGGCTCAATAATCACTTGTTTACCTTGTTTGCGAATATTAACCATTTTGCCTTCAAAACGAAATTCTTTGGGTAACCGCACCGCTTGCGAATTGCCACTCCAAAATAATTTAGCAGTTGCCATCATTTTTATCCTAAATAATAGATACGGTTTGTATATCTTATCAGCCTTTTTTTGATTTTCCAAGTGGTTGGGTTATTCCATTTAGACGAACAATAAATTCCAAAAATCAGAATTTACTT
>JBHAZZ010000062.1:0-3139 GCA_041781275.1 Moraxella sp. | reverse complement strand
TGAAGCGGTAAAATCTATTGATAAATTTGATAGAAAGGCGTGTCATGAACACGCCAAAAACCATTTTAGTCATATTGCCATGTCAAAAGGATATATTGAGTGTTATGAAAAAGTATTGGCAAAAGAAACTTTAAATCCAGTGCGCCCTATGGCAAAAGCTGATATTAAAACACGTCTAAATATGAAAGCCTAGTTTTTATTGAAATGGAATGGTGGTATAAAAAAGTCTTTTGCCAATACTTCTTTTCCATGTCATGATGCGTCGATGAATCTTTTGAGAAAAATTCATGGGGTGATTATAATGATTTTTGCGGGTTTTCTCCAAATTGCTAAGGATACGATTATTATGGCGATCGGATTGAATACAGATGGCAGGCGTTAATTGGTAAGTCATCAATTTATTTAAATTTAATCCAAACAAAACATGATCTACGGCTTGGCTATGAATGTCAAAATGAGTTTTTAAATGATTAATCAGCCAATTTGCTGTCTTTTTTGTGATGATATATCCGCACGCACCAACATGAGTGCTTTTTAACGGTACTAATTGGCGGTGGTGTACAGATAAATGATGTTGAGTATCTATATGTACCAATTCTTGCCAAGTTTCTAATTTGATTAAATCAAATTCAAGAGTTTTGAGCCAATCATCATTAGTTAAAAAAAGTTGTGCATTTTCCCCCAAATAAACATCATCTTCAAAAATCGCCATATAATCAATATTTTCATCAAGCATTTTTTGCCATAAACTGACATGACTTAAAAAACACGCTTTTTCACCCAAAGACAAACGTTGATTATTACTAAGCGGAATACCAAATTGTGTAGATAACTCATTGATTTTATTGGGTGTAATAGCATCAAAAAATTCAAATGCAATCCCTTGTTTGCCAAATTCTTGGGCAATATGTTCACGGCGCTCAACAGCGGTGGTTAGGCTAATTACACAGTTTTTCATGATTGATGATTTTCCTGATTTTTCTGCCATAACATAATGTATTTATCCATGGTATAACCCAGCGATGCGACTGCCAAAATAAAGCCGTAAGCCCCGCCCATAAAATCGGCACGAATCACATATTCACGAATAAAGGAAAACCATGAACGCAACAAAATGCCTAAAATGCCAATTTTTTTGCCTTTTTGGTGTTTTTCGCTTGCCCAATCGTGGCTATAACGGATATTTTTCACTAAAAAATGGTGCAAATTATCGTTGGTGATGTGCGGTAAATAGCCTTTTAGGCGTTCACTTGGCACACCTTTTTGGTCAAGCGACTCATGCACTTCTAGGTCTGAATATTTAAACTGGGCATTGGCGTACAGTCGTGCCAATTTATCAGTGTACCACCTGCGTGGTTGGACTTCAACCCCGCAAAAAGTATTCACACGAGCAAGACTAAACACCTTATCCGTCTGTACTTCGCTTTTTAATACTGCCACAATCGCTTCACGCAAATTTTGATCAAGGCGTTCATCGGCATCAAGCACCAGTACATAATCGCCTGTCGCATAACTTTGTGCAAGTTGGCGTTGTTTGCCAAAGCCTTGCCAGTCGGTATTGACAAACCATTTCGCCCCGTAACGCTCGGCAATTTCATGGGTATTATCGGTACTGCCACTGTCCAAAATCACAATTTCATCAACAATATCATGCACAGTATCTAGGCATGCTGATAAATGTTTGCTTTCATTTTTTAAAATCATCACTAATGAAAGAGTGGATTTTTTGTCATTTAAATGAATGGGTTGTAAATTTTTCGCCATTTCAACAGACTGCAAAAACGCTTGCTCTGCTTGATTGTGGGTCAAATCATACAAAATGGCATATTTATTAAACGTATATTGGGTAAATAACAGCGAATAAATCAAGCCATATTTGCCTTTTAAAAAGCGTCCATCAACCAAATATTGTTTAAAAAATGCCCAAAATGGATTTAAAATCACTTTGCTAAATTTGCCCTTTTTGCCTTGATTGTGGCGGTCATCTGCCCATGCTTTGGCATATTCTAAGCGTTTACTTAGCCAAAATAACGGGGTTTCTGCGGTATGATGTCGCATAAATCCTTTTAAAACAGCGGTTTTGGCATCATTTAGCACTACAGACTCATGCACTAGATTATCATTATAACCAAAAGATTTTGGATACAGTCGCCAATGGGCTTTGATTGCCCAATAGGGATTGTCAATTTCATGTCCAAAAATACAGTCAATACGTTTAATGCCGTACACGGTATTGTCAGGCTTATTTTTAATGACCGCTAAAATACTTTGTTTTAATTTAGGGGTGATTTCTTCATCGGCATCAAGGGCTAAAATCCAATCACCCGTAGCGTAGCTTTGAGCGATTTGACGCTGGCGACCAAAGCCCTGCCAGTCGGTATTAACAAACCATTTTGCCCCAAATTGCAGAGAAATTTCATGACTATTGTCGGTGCTACCACTGTCTAAAATAATAATCTCATCAGCCAAATCCACAAGCGGTGGTAGCGAAATCGCCAAATTTTTGGCTTCGTTTTTGACCATCATGACGACAGATAAACGATAAGGGCGAGCGTCATTCATTGCCATGCGTCCTTAATCCAATCGCTTGGTAATACATAACGATACCATTTACCGCCACCGCCAGTAATGGCATCAGGCGGATTGATTTCACCATGAAAAATAATGATTTTTGCCCCAATGGGTTTTTTGGGTGGGACAAAATAGGCAAAAGGAATTTTTTGCAGGCAGTGATATTTAAAACTGACGCACCACGAACTATCCCAATATTCTAAATGATGATGCTCACGCAAGTAATTGGATAAAAATGCTTGTTCATGACGAACTTCGGAACGCACTTTTTCAAAATTTTGTTCAAAATAATTAAGTAAATCAGGATAGGTATTTTGACCAAGTTTAAAGCGATACACAGAGCTATTACCCACCATTCGCCAAGGCTTTTTCCAATCACGAATAATCATCACGCTATCGTCATGTTCTGCCTTGTGGGTAAAAAAGCAGTCAATGTTATCCACGATGACAATATCAATGTCTAAAAAAAGGGCAGTGCCTTTTAAGCCATATAAATCAGGTTTGAAGGTGGTGAGTTTTTTCCAGCCCCGTTCAGGTAAATTGGCAGGCAAGTTTAACTCTGGAATGG
>JBHAZZ010000061.1:0-17644 GCA_041781275.1 Moraxella sp. | reverse complement strand
CATCAACATTGACATTCCAAATCGCACCATTCATCTAGATATCAGCGATGAAGAGCTGGCAAAACGCCGTGAAGCCATGAACGCCCGTGGCAAAAACGCGTGGAAACCCGTCAATCGTGAACGCTACGTTTCACAGGCGCTACGAGCTTACGCTGCAATGGCGACAAGTGCCGACACAGGGGCGGTGCGTGATGTCAGCCAAGTAGAATAAAGTTTGTGCAAACCGCTCCAACGCTCCCCGATCGCCTAAAATTTTTGGGGGGTTTTGGGGCGGTTTTTAGTTTATATACGCTAACCAATGAATATGCCAGTAAACTTTCGTCCACACAGCAAATTGCCAATGTAGCCACGTCATTGGACGCATACATTCCTTTTATTCCCATTTCTATTATTATTTATGCGTGTTCTGTGCCGTTATTGGTATTGATATTTTTAACGGCAGACAGTTTTGATAAATTAAGAAAAGTCAATTTTTATATCATTGTCAGTACGCTGATGGCTTGTTTGTGTTTTTATTGGCTGCCTTTGCAAGTTGTTTATCCGCCAAAATCCCATGAGTCATATCAGTTGTTTGGTATCAATTGGCAGATTTTTTATCGGCTATTATCGGCGATGGATAAGCCTTATAATCAGTTGCCATCATTACACGCCTGTTATGCGTTGATTGCTGCTTTTGTGGTGATGACGCAAAGAAATTTTAAGCCTTTTTATAAATATGCACTGACTTTTTTAAGCGTACTTGTGGGGCTTTCTACGCTGAGTACACATCAACATCATATTTATGACATTGTTTTTGGGGTGGTGCTTGCAAGTTTTGTGATTGTGCTGGAGCATTTATTGGTAAAAAAACAAAGTCGTTATCAGATACAATTATTTGTAAAATATTTGGTGGTGGCAGTGGCGGGTTTTTTGATCATTAATATTGTGCCTTTTTTATTGTATGATCGTATTTTTGGTAAAATAAATGCCATTATCCAAATTTTAAGTTATTATCATTTATTAAGTTTTTTATTATTGGCACTTTTTTATACCAATTATCCCATTTTTCAAAAAATAAGTCGTCAAATTTTTAAAAAATCGCCATCGGGAAAATTGTCTTTTTGGGCTTATGGTATTATGCTGCCCATCATTGGTATTTATGGGGTAATGTGGCATATCGCCAATGTTTTTCATGTATTAAAATTGCCAAAAAATCCCTTAACTGTCCATCAAAAACTACACATCATCGCCATTGCCAATCCAAATCATGCTTATCTTAAGCAAAAAATAACTGATTGGCAAACATATCAACACATTATTTGGCTGGACATGAGCAGTGAGTCAAACAGTCATTATGATAAATATGTTCACCAAAACATCAGTTATTATGATGTAGGTATGTTGGATTTAATGCCGATGAATAATAAAGAAATACAAATTCTAGATGTTTTGCATTGGGTTTTTAACCAAATAAGTACAAATGATAACACATTGATTGTTTGTCAATGTAGCATGGGGTTGCAGCGCAGTGTTGCCATGCTTGCTTGTCTGTTGATGTATTTTGATGATACACTAAGTGCCAAAAAGATGTATCAGAAATTGGATAAAAATTATCCTTATCACCGTTTACATCAATCTGTATTAAGTGAGCAATTTTTGCAAAGCATTCGTATGCTAAGGTGAACCATGTCTTTTATGGATAATATTACGCCATTGACGTTATTTTTGGTATTACTTTTGGGCGTAGCATTTGTTTTATTAATGTGGCTAAAATATTTGGGTAATACACATCGTTTTTATGGCGTTTATGACATTGTGCGGTCATGGTGTGCCATATTAAGTGTGTTATTATTGGTATTTTCTTTGGGTGAATTTGCACTGATGGCGCTTGGCGCTTTTATGTGTCTGCAAGGGTTAAAAGAATGGCGCAATGTCGGCATAAACCCTTATCAAAAAATCACTCGCTATGACTGTGAACAAATGTTTATAAAGCCTTTAATGGCTGTGTTGATTGTGGTTTTTGCGGTAAGTTTTATGTATTTAAGTCATGTGCTTGCCAATGACAATCAACTTTCCATATTATTTTGGCTCATGTTTACCGCCCAAATTAATGATGTTTTTCAATACTTAATGGGAAAAAGTTTCGGTCATCGGTTTTTTAAATCCAAACTTGCTCCCAACATCAGTCCAAATAAAACCATAGAAGGGGTGATTTTTGGTGCGCTTATCACTTCTTTGGTGTCTGTCGTTGTTGCTAAGTTTTTAACGCCTTATAAGTCAGGTGTAATATTTTTATTGGCTTTGATGATTTGTTCACTGGGTGTATTGGGGGATTTGACAGAATCACTGTTTAAACGCTGTCATGGTGTCAAAGATACGGCAAATTGGTTAAAAGGTCATGGCGGATTATTAGATAGGATAGACAGCTTATTATTTTCTGTCCCTGTATTTGCTGTGATTTATTTTGGGTTGTCTTGATGGCGATATTGTAAGCGCATGACACGACTTAATATTGGCTTTGGTAATAATGACAGACATTGTATTGTGTATTTCATGGGTCTTGGAAAAATATGTAGGGCGATATTATTATCTATGGCGTGCAAAATTTCAATAACAGCTTGCGCTTCTGATATGATAAAGGGTTTATGTGTGGCGTTGCCTTGATTAAGTTCTTGTAATGTTTGTGTATTAATGTATCCAGACGCAATACAAATCACATCAATGTCAAAACAAGACAGTGCTGTGCGATAAGCTTGGCAATGGTGAATCATGGATTTTTTGCATTGAGCGTATAGACTTGAACCATCAAAATCCAACAGCCCAGCAACGGACGCAATGGCAATCATTTGACTCTTTGTTTTTTGATTTTTTAATTGCTCACTAAGATAAAAAAATACTTCTTGAAAGGTTTGTAAATTAATCTTTAGAAGTCTTTCACTTTCTTTTGGAGTTAAATGCTGTTTTCTTTCATTATAATAAATGCCTGCACTATAAATTACCCGATGAATTGTCATGGCATTTAGATGGGTTAATAAATGTAATACTTCTTGATGGTTTTCTAAATTGTATTTTAGAATTTTTAAATTTTGGTGGTGGTATTTGTGCGTTAATTGGGCGATTTTTGCTTCATTACTGCCCACAATAGAAACTTGCCACCCTTGGGTCAAATGCCAACGTGCCAATGCTAGACCAATTCCACTTGTGCCACCAATGATTACACAATGTTGGTTTGTCATAAGTTGTCCTTGTTTTTAAGTAATTTTGTCATTTGTTGATAGCCGTAGTCTATTTGTTTTTGAGCGGTACTTTTATAGTGATCAAAGCTTAGATATTGAGTTTTTAGATGTCCTTGCCAATGCCATTTTTTACCAATTAGGGGATTAATGTACTTTCGGTAATTGGCAGTATTGACCGTATGAATGTTTGGGTCATTATTTAGGATATGTCGCACGGTTTGTAAACGTTCATTGGCTCTAAAACCAAAGGTATGAAAAATGGCAGGCTCTGCCAATTTATTATCATAATCGGCTTTATGCTCGGCATAGACGGTATTTGCCAATGTTGTTGCCAGTTCTATGGGGGTTAAATTTAACACGCCCCCTGACAGAAATAATTTTTGAACATTGGTACACCAAGAAAAGGGTGGCAAATAATACATATCGGCAATGGACGCTCTGACTGCCACCGACATCGGCAAATTATCGGTGATATAATGACGCTCGTCTATGGTGGTTGGACTAAGCATGGCTAGGGGATTTTTGGGATTGAGTGTTAATAAATGATTCGTCAAGGGTTTTTGCGATGACCATAACAGCGTTTGCCATTTGTCGGGTAATTGATTGTTGAAAGTCAGACAACTGGCAACAATGATAACGGCAGTTTGATGGCAATCTTTATTATCATAAAATTGCTTAAGTGCACGAATGTCCATATTTATCAAAGACAATGTGGTTAATTGGTCAATGTCTTTGATGTTAAGATGTGTTTTTGCTTTTTTATTTTGGAAATTCAAATAACGTTTGATGGCAGGTAGGGTGTAGGTAAAGGGGGTTTTGGCTTTGTTGGTTTTTAGCTGATTGATCATTTCGCGATAATCACGGCTAAGAAATAAGTTGCACGCCGCATGAATATCAGGTGTGCTGGCAATCAATGAAGCAACAAGCGAGCCGCCACAACTGGCAATTACCACGTCAGGACGTTTGCCATATTCACATAACGCCTGATATAAGCCCAAATAATAACCACAATGCAGTCCGCCCCCTGTGAATAAAAGGGCGGAGTTATAAGGTTTGATGGCTGTCATTTGTTGTGCTGAAGGGAAGTTTTGACCGCCAATGACACGCTAAAAATCCCAAATTCATCAATACGCATGGCGACTTTTTGAAAACCTGCCTTGGCGACCAACTGATCTATTTCCGCTTGCGTGCGACAACGCATGACCCAGCGATCGCCTTTGTGGTTATTGAGCGTTTTGCCGATGAATTCTTGTTCGGGGTGCCAAGGCTGATTGGTATAAATAAAATAGCCGTTGTCGTTTAGGCTGTCATATATGCCATTAATAGCGGTCATGATACATTCGTTATCTGAAAATAATTCAAATACGCCAGACGCCACTGCCAAATCATAAGAACAAGGCTCTTGATAACTTTGTGCGTCAAAAGCATTTTGTTGTTTGGTGGTGATTTGTTGCTGTAGTGCCGATTCTTTGATTTTTTGTTCTAATACTTCTATGTTATGTGCGTCATAATCACGAAGCTGCGCAGACAGATGTTGATGCTGTTTGCATAATTCAAACATATAAAATCCGTTACCTGTAGCAATATCAAGTGCACGAATGTTTTGTTTATTTAATTGCTGAATTGCGATATTGGCAAGTTCTAATAAATGCGCTTTGCGTATGCGAATGCCACGCCAGCCGATGTTATTTAGATAAAAACCATCTATCCATTTTCCGATGATGTTGGTGCCATTGGGGGCATTTTGATAAACTTTTTCTAAAGAAGAGCCAGAATCAAAACCGTGCGTTACGCCCGTACTGACACCATCGGCAATATTGCCTAATTTATAAATCGCCATACGAGTTAAGGCAAACTGTAAATTTTTGCCTTTGGCGGTCAGCATATCCATGCGATCTTTGCTGTAGCTTTGAGCGTGGGTTTGGGGGCGGTCTGCATAGGTTAAGTCTGTGATTTGTATCGGTTTTGCAAATAATTCATCGGCAAATGCCAAGCAGTCAGCAAAGACTTGTTGCTTGTTTGTTTCGTGAAAAACCGCATGATAACTGTCAGCATAATAATGCCAGCGTTTGATGGGAGAACGAATGTCTTGATAAAATTGACGGATTTTTTGTGTATTGACCACATAATCTTTGCCTGCACAAAGTATTAATGTAGGGGTAGTGATTGCGCCTGCGTCATCTAATAAGCGCTCACCTGTGGAAAGCGAATCAATCAATAAATCTCTAGAAATGCTGGACGAAATCAATGGGTCTTGGTGGTACAGTTCTTGGGCGTGTTTGTCGTGGGTCAATACTTGGGCTTTGACATAACTGGATACCCGATTCATTAAACCAAGTTTTTTGGCAAGCTTTAAGGCGGGGTTTGCCAAAGGCACATATAGACGTATGGCAAAAGCGGGCGTACCAAGTATCATGCCCCGAATATTTGGTGCGTAATCGTGCACCCAAGAAGATGCAATGACTGCCCCCAGACTGCTTGAAATAAGAATGATTTGTTCACTGCTGATATTGAATGTTTGTTTGATGAGCGTGATAAATTCGTCCAAATCTCGTACCAACTGAGAAAAGCTCTCGGCATGATCTCGCTCACCGCCCGAACGACCATTACCCCGAGCGTCCCATGCCGCAACTTGATATCCTTGTGCGACAAACGCCTGCGCCAAATCACCCAGTCGCCCCGAATGTTCATGCCCCCTGTGTAACAAAACAGCAAACTTTAGTGTTTGGCTGTCTGGCAGATTGGCTTTGTCAGCAGTTAGCCAGTAGCGATAAAACATGGCTGTGCCATCATAACTGTTAAAGCTGCTTTGGTATTCGTGAATGTTCATTGTTGTTTCCTTGATTAAAGTTGCTAAAAATCACCAAGAGTCGCTTGCCATGACACAAAGAACAATGACAAAGCACACACCGCCAAGCATGGGCACACCAAGCAGTATAAGCCACAAAATGCGATAAAGTAACGCCAGTTGCCAACTAAAAATTTCTAAGATAAACAATGTGATGGCAGTCAAAAGGGCGAGCACATGGCTTGTCAAATACAGCGTATCGGCGATGGAAAGATGATTTTTGGAGACATAAGACCTGATACCAAAGGCATATAAAGCAGTCAGTACAAAAGGTACCCATAGGGGCGCAGTCAATATCAACGCAGTATAAACAAAGGTCATGGCTTTGACTCACAGAGCAAAAGACAATTTATTGTAACACAGCACTGCTTTGATATTAAAGAACTTTTTTAAGTTAAATCTTTTGGCAATAAAAAACCGCAAGCCATCACTTGCGGTTAAGAAAGGTGTTTAAGGCGCATTCACTCGTTCAATGGTTACGTTGCCAACGCCTTTTTGGGTAATGCCGATGGCTTTGGCAGCACCATAAGACAAGTCAAGGACACGGTTGCCGTGGAAAGGACCACGATCATTGACCTTAACGATCACCGATTTGCCGTTGTCTTTGTTGGTTACTTTGATGTAGCAGTTCATTGGCAAGGTGCGATGAGCAGCGGTCAAGCCATTCATGTCAAAGGTTTCGCCACTGGCGGTTTTACGACCATGAAATTGGCGTCCATACCAAGATGCGGTGCCGTTTTGTTTGAATTTGCCCACGGTGTTAGACGCTACCGCAGTCAATTTTCCTAGCACGTTGGGATCTTTGGCGGTGGTATTGACAGGCTGGCTAACCAAAGTGCTATTAACCGCAAGCGACGTTGGCTGGCGTGAGCTTTTGATTAGGCTGGACGTGTTGTTATGCTGACGGGTAAGCTCACCCAATACTTTGTCAATATTGGCGCTAGAGCCTGAAGCGTTGGCTTCGGCAGCATAAGACACTTGAGTACTCATCATCAAACTTGCAGCAGCGATAAGCAGTGATGAACCGTATTTTGTTTTCATGGTGTTTACCTCTTGGTTTGGTGATGACGCACAACTCAAGACTAAACCAATAAACCTTTGAGTAGCCGACTAAGTAGCATAGTGCGTCAATGCTCAATATTTGAGCTAAAAACTTGCGAGCAAGTTGCCCTAATAAATTAGGAAGTGTATTTATACCAAAATATCCTGCAAAAAACAATCCATAAGATAAATTGATACAATTTTTCAGCAAATATTTGCATCAATGTAGGAAGCTTACGCAAAACCAACATTTTGGCGAACATTAAGTAAATTAAAAGTTGCAGGCATCATGCCAATTTATTGGAAGAACTCATAAAAATGCCCTGTTTTGACATTTTATAAAAATTTCCCTAACACTTCTGTGATTATATTAATACTTTTTACAGAAAAATACAATAAAAAACACCCCAAAGGCATTGGGGTGATTATGGGTGGCAATTTTTGGTGTTATTGTTTTAGGTTTTGGTGGGTGTGAATGCAGGTCAGTAGCCCAAATCCTGCCATTAAGGTAATGATTGCTGTACCACCATAGCTGATAAGAGGTAGCGGAACGCCGACCACAGGCAAAATACCACCCACCATGCCCATATTCACAAAAATATAGACAAAAAATGACATGGTCAATGCCCCTGCCAAAAGCCGACAATATGTGTCAGGGGTAACGATGGCAATATAAAACGACCGCATCAAAAGACAGCAGTAGAAAAATAATAACAACAATACGCCCGCCAAACCAAATTCTTCACTAAAGGCGGCGATGATAAAGTCGGTATGACCTTCGGGCAAAAAATGCAAATGCGACTGTGTGCCTTCTAGGTAGCCTTTGCCTGTAAAGCCACCTGACCCAATGGCGGTTTTGGATTGAATGATGTTCCAGCCTTTGCCCAGTGCGTCAGCTTCGGGGTTGAATAAGGTGATCACACGGGTTTTTTGGTAGGGGAGCATTAAATAATTCCACATCACCCAACCAAAAGGAATGCACGCCAAGATTGCCCCAAAAATAATTTTCCAAGATAGCCCTGACAAAAATAGCACAAACAGCCCACTTGCTGCCACCAAAATGGACGTACCCAAATCGGGTTCTTTGGCGATGAGTAGGACGGGCACAACGATGATTGCCAGTGTGGTGATGATGGTGGTAAGATTGGGGGGCAGCTCACGCTTGGACAGATACCACGCACACATCATGGGCATACCAAGTTTCATAAACTCAGACGGCTGCACACTGCCAAATCCAGGGATTTTGATCCATCTTTGCGCCCCCATACGCACTTCACCAATCAACTCTACCAATACTAACAGTATCAGCCCCATGACATAAAAAATGGGCGTGAGCGTGCGATAAATGTTGGGGGGAATTTGCGACATGACTATCATGACGGTAAAGGCGATGCCGTAACTGGTGGTTTGGCGTAAAACCATCGCTGTGTCTTGCGTGGACGCACTATAAAGCACGGTCAGTCCAATCAAGCAAATACTAAGTAGCATAAGCCCAAGCCACGGATCAATGTGCAGACGTCGCCAGATACTGGGCTCTAAATCTCTGCTGACAAAGTGATGACTGTGCCGAGAAAAACGGTATTGGTGTATGTTCATGTCAAAATAAGTCAATGAGTTGGTTAAGACGTGTTTGTCATTGGCAACACATGGTAACCCAGTGTTAATCAAAAGTGGGTATTTTAATCATCTTGCCCCAAAACTGCCAAATCTTGATTTTCTTGAAAATCTGGTGATTATGCTTAAGTTTTGGTGCAATCACAAAATACTTACACGCCCCAAAATACGGTTGGAAAAAATAAAATATTGCGACCAAATTTGTCGTATTTGTGCAATTTTTGTACAAACCATGTTTGTTTGTGGGTTTTTTGTGTTAAAATGAGAATGATAACAAGGTATTTTAATCTATCTTGACTAAGTAGTAAACGTTGCTTTTAATATAGGATCATTATGACACATAAAACCGTTGTGCTAAAAACTGTGCTCAAGGTCAGTTTTTTGTCGGTTGCGTTATGGGGAAGTTCTGCGCAGGCAGGACTATTTTCTTGGTTTAAAGACAAACAAGAAACCACCACCATCAGCGAAAATCGCCGTGTGATTGTGCGTACCGACGCAGGGGAAACGCCCGATAAGCAGGCACATTTTGAAAGCGAAAGCGAAAACCACCACGGACATGATCATACCCCAGAGTTTAATTATGGGGGTTTTGGCATGGGTACTACAGAGCGTCAAGTAGGGACAGAGCAAGATTATCAAATGTGGCTTTCTCAAAGCCCCTATAATTTTCAGCAAGCCACCCAATATCAAAGATATTTGATTAATCAACTGGGAGAAGGCAGCGTTCCGCCCATGCGTGAACTTTTGACCACCGCTCGTTCTTGGCAAAAATGTGGCTTTGATCCGTACCAAGTACCACCCAGTGAATTATGGCATCAGATGGTGCCTACCATTCGGCTGTACAACGAATTAAAAAAACAAGGCATTTTGCCGCCACATACCCAAATTCGCTCCGTATATCGCAGTCCTGAATTGAACCGCTGTGCAGGCGGGGCGGCAGGCAGCAAACACCTGACCAATGGGGCGATGGATATTTGGATTCCAGATTATGCCGCCAGCTCTTGGCAAATGAGTACGACACAAGACAGAATTTGTCAGTTTTGGATTGATAATGGTCAAACTTATGAATTTGGACTAGGGATTTATAGCACGGGCGCCATTCATTTGGACACCCAAGGATACCGCAAATGGGGCGGACAATTTACCCATACAAATTCACCGTGTCGTTACGTCGTTCCCAAGCCTGAAATGTTATATATTGATGGACAAGGTTGGGCGACGCAGTAAGCTGTATTGATAAACAAAAAATCATCAATCAGCCATGATAAACCCATAAGCGTTAGGAATGTCTAACGCTTTTTTGCTTTGCAAGATAAAGCAAGATTACTGGCTTTTTAAAGCATTAAAAAATTGGCTGACAGTCAAAAAAATAAAAGGGCGCAAAATCACGCCCTTAATGTGTTTGGTGAGTTTTTATTCCATTTCCCCCAAAAATCCGCCGCTTTGTCTTGCCCATAAATTGGCATAAATGCCCCCTTTGGCAATCAGTGCTTCGTGGCTACCCATTTCAACGATTTTGCCTTTGTCCATCACCACCAATTTATCAAGACTGGCGATGGTGGATAGGCGGTGTGCGATGGCGATGACGGTTTTGCCTGCCATCATGTTGTCCAAACTTTGGGTGATGGCGTGTTCTACTTCGCTGTCTAGGGCAGATGTGGCTTCATCAAGCAATAAAATGGGGGCGTTTTTGAGTATGACCCGAGCGATGGCGATACGCTGCCTTTGTCCGCCAGAAAGCTTAACACCACGTTCACCCACTTCGGTATCAAGCCCTGTGTTGCCGTGTTTGTCTTGTAATGTTTGGATAAATTCCCACGCATGAGCGGCTTTGGCGGCGGCAATGATTTCATCGTCGCTGGCGTCAGGACGACCGTAAGCGATGTTTTCTCGCACGGTGCGATGGAGCAGGGAAGTGTCTTGAGTTACCATGCCAATTTGTTCACGCAAGGAAACTTGAGTAACTTCTGCCACGTCTTGATCATCAATCAAGATTTTGCCGCCACTGACGTCATAAAAACGCAAAAGCAAATTGACCAAGCTGGATTTGCCTGCGCCACTGCGTCCCACCAGTCCAATTTTTTCGCCCGCTTGAATGCTAAGATTAAAATCTTCAAATAGGTCTAATTTGTTATCGCCACGTTCATAATTAAACGCCACATGACAAAAATCAATTTTGCCTTGGCTGACTTTTAGGTCTTTGGCGTCTGTTTTGTCGGTAACGGCGTGTGGCGTGGTCAGTGTTTTCATGCCGTCTTGCACCGTGCCAATGTGTTCAAATAAGCTTGCCATCTCCCACATAATCCATTGAATCATGCCCTTTAGGCGTAGGGCGATACCACTGGCAATGGCGATGGCACCCACCGTGGTTTTGCCAATCAGCCACAGATAAACACCGATGGCAGTGCTACCCACAATCATCGTCAAAGACAATAGCTCTGTCGTTGTGCCAAGCACTGATACCCAGCGCATTTGGTCATGAACGGTGGTCATAAATTCCTGCATGGCGCTTTTGGCATAACTTAGCTCCCGATTGGAATGACTAAACAGCTTGACCGCACCGATGTTGCTATAAGCGTCAGTAATGCGCCCTGTCATCAAAGCACGGGCATTGGCTTGGCGACTGGCAGTTTGGCGCAGTCTTGGCAAGAAAAATTTCATCAATGCCGCCACGCTAAGCAGCCACACCACAAAGGGCAAAAACAGCCAAAAATCCAAATTTAATAAAATCACCCCACTGGTGATCAAATAAGCCAGCACAAACGCCACCATCTGTGTGATGGTCATGATGGTATCACGCACCGCAAGGGCGGTTTGCATGACTTTGGCACTGACACGCCCCGAAAACTCGTCATGATAAAATTGCATGGATTGACCAAGCATATGCTTATGAAACCACCATCTAAGACGCATGGGCAGTACGCCTTGTAGGGTTTGAAATTGAATGGTATTGCTCAAAAATTCACCAAAAATAGACAGCACACACAGCCCTAAAATCATGACAATGGTGTCGCCTTTTTCACTAAATAAGGTTTGGGGTGTGTAGGTCGTTAGCCAGTCCACCACGTCGCCTACCCACGCAAACAGCAGTGAGCCAAACACGCCCAACAAAACAGAAAGCACCGCCCTTAAAGCAATCCATCCCCGAGCTCCTTTGGTGCACGCCCACAAAAAGCTAAATAAGTTGCCGTCTTTGGGTATGGGTAGGGGGCTGTCAGGGTAGGGGTTTAGGCGATTTTCAAAAAAACTAAATAAGGACATATTATTATTTATTGATTGTTGTTAAAAAGAATACGGGTATTATGGGGGTGGGGCGTGTTTTATCAATCTTTTAGCCTTTTTTCATTAAAAAGACCACAATACCGATGGCAAGCAGTTGCACCAAAGCGACCATGCCTACGGTCCACACCCATTGTCCTGACGCATACGCCAGTCCGCACGCCCACGCCCCGATACTGCCGCCGCCATAATAACTCATGTAATACAGTCCTGACGCCAACGATTTGCCTTGACTGACATTACTGGCAATGTAGCTGATGGTGGCAGATTGGGTAATAAAAACGCCCGATGAAAGAATGGTTAAGCCAACAATAATCGGCCAAAGTGGTGTGCTTAAAGTGATGAGCAGTCCAAACAAAGAACAAAACACCGCCCCAATGATGGTACGGGTCATGCCAAAACGAGTGATGAGCTTGGCGGACAAAGGCGTAATGACCATACCAATTAAATACACAGCAAAGACATTGGCAAGGGCGGACGTAGAAAGAAAATAAGGGGCGTGTGCCAAATGCAGATTAATAAAGGTAAACGATCCCACCAAAGAAAACAGCACACAGCCACCAAGCAAACAAGCACTTAATACATGGCGGTTTTTGCAGTGGGATAAAAGTATCATAAAAGCGTTTTTGATGTTGGGGCTTTTGATGAAATTTTTGGAAGTGGGTAGGTTTTTGGCAACCCATGCCACCCCAATCAGTGTCAAAACCGCCATGATGACAAACGCCATTCGCCAGCCAACCCAGTCATGCAAATGACCTGCAATAAAACGACCGCCAAAGCCACCCAGCACCGTCCCCATGACATATAGACTCATCATTTTGGCAAGATGTGCGTGATATTCTTCGCTGATATAAGCAATCAACACCACCGTAATGGCAGGAATGGCAAGCCCTTGTAAAAACCGCCATAAAATCAGCGTGTCCACCGCATGACTTTGTGAAATCAGGGCGGTCGGTACGCTCAGCAGCATAAGCCCACCAACAATAAAGCGTTTGCGCCCAAAAGCGTCCGACAGCATACCCATAAAAGGGGACATCAAAGCAATCGCCATGACGGTTGCCCCCACTGACAGCCCAATTTCTACTTCGTTGGCGTGCAAATCGTTCATCAATGCAGGAAGGATTGCTTGCACAGAATACACCTGTAAAAAGGCAAACATACCAATCATGGCGATGGTGATTTTTTCTAACAAACTGGGGGCAGGCGAGTTCATGGTTGGGCGACAGTAATCAAAGAACCCCCATTGTAACACAAAAATTGCTAAGTGTAAGTTTTATGGCATGGCGGCATGGGCGATAAAAGCTTTGGTGGTGGGGTTTATGAAGTTTTTGTGGGGCGATGTTTTTACCTGATTTAAAAACAAATCTTATATTTTTACATAATTTTATGGTAATGTTTGATATGAATTGTTATTTTATGTAAAGTCAAATTACATACATTAAAAGTATGTTAAAATATAAAATACCATAATAAGAATTAGGATTTTCATGAACACTGTAAATCTTGTAACATTTGTAACAGTTATGCGGACAAAAAGCATCTCCTTGGCGGCGGAGCAACTATTCATCACCCAACCTGCGGTTTCTAAACGCATCAGAAACTTGGAAGATGAATTCAATGTGGTGCTGTTTGACACAATAGGAAGGGGTATTATTCCGACCGAGTCGGCGTATGAATTATTGACATTTGCCAAGCGTTGGTTGGAAGAATATGAAATGTGCAAATCGTGCTTAATGCACGCCAAAAAAGTCGCTGTGGGTAAATTGGTCATTGGTACCAGTCATCATATCGGGTTACACCATTTGTCGCCTGTGCTAAAACAATTCACTCAGCAATATCCTGCGGTGCAATTAGAAGTGCAGTTTATGGACAGCGAAACGGCACATCGGGCAGTGTTGGACGGCGAAGTGTCATTGGCGTTTTTGACTTTACCGCCTGATTTTGACAGACGATTGGTGTATCATACGCTGTGGTCAGACAATTTGCATTTTGTGGCAGGGGTCATCAGTTCGTTGGCGCAAGAACGTGATATTACATTGTTGAAACTTGCGCAATGTCCTGCGATTTTGCCTGCGGAATCTACGTTTACCACACAAATTACACTGGAAGAATTTACCAAACACAATCTAAGACCCCGTGCCACCATGAGTACTAATCCTTTGGAGTCCATTCGTATGTTGGTGTCGGTGGGGCTTGGTTGGTCGGTGTTGCCTGAAATCTTGATTGATAAAAATTTGGTCAAATTGGACATCAAAGAAGACGTGGATTTGCAGCGTCATTTGGGTGTGGTGTACAATCCTGCACTAACTCAATCATTGAGTACGCAAGCTTTTTTACAAACCTTATCCATCAAGCCTTTAAGTCAGCAGCAAACCGCTTGACCATCAAAACACAAAAACAAAAAACACGGCGAACAACCGTGTTTTTTATTGATAAATCAGCTCTTTTTGTAAGCTTTATGACAGCTGCCACAGCTTTCTGCCACCGCACCAAAAGCTTGCTCCACATCGCCTGCTACTTTGGCGTTATTGGCAGCTTCGGCAAGATTGATGACTGCAACGCTAAATTTGTCTTTGGCGGCAGCAAAACCTGCAGCGTCCGACCAAACGGCGTCTTGTGATTCGCCTTTGGCGTTGGCATCGGCAAAATGCCCCCACATATCGGCATTGCTGTTTTTGATGAATTCGGCTTGCTCTTTAAAGCTGGCAGCGTCAAAAGTGTCGGGTTTTTCCATCATGCCTTTCATGATGTCGTTGGCACCACGCCAGTCTTGCATTAGGTCTTGGCGGGCTTTGACACTGTCAGCATTAACGCTGGTGTCACCTTTGTTGCTGCTACACGCAGTCAAGGCAAGGGCGGTCAAAGTAATACAAATTAGGGATTTAAAGGGAGTCATGGGCGTCCTTTTATTGGGCTAAACATCAAAAACTTCATACTAGCATAATTATATTGTTCACTCAATCAAAGTTGCAAAACTATTGACAAACTTTACATTTGAACAAAAATTTAAATACAATTAGCCATGTTTGATAGATAACCAATCTTTGGGTTTGAGATAAAAGTCTGTCAATGCAAATTCTTCTGTGCCTTCGCTGGGCTCATAACGATACGACCAACTTGCCAAGGGGGGCATACTCACCAAAATGGACTCGGTGCGACCGTTGGACTGTAAGCCAAATAGCGTGCCACGGTCATAGACCAAATTGTATTCTACATAACGTCCACGACGATAAAGCTGAAATTCTCGTTGTTTATCGGTGTAGGGCGTGTGTTTACGGGCTTCAAAAATTGGTAAAATGCCACGCAAATAGCCATGACCCACCGCTTGTATGAATTTAAAACAAGTGTCAAAATCCCAGCCGTAACTTTGGGTATTGAGATCATCAAAAAATAGTCCGCCAACGCCACGGCATTCTTGGCGGTGTTTGAGATAAAAATATTCGTCGCACCAGTGTTTGAACTTGGGATAAATGTCATCACCAAAGGGTTGGCACGCATCAAAGGCAACTTGGTGCCAGTGTGTGCAGTCGTCGATCACGGGATAAAATGGGGTCAAATCAAAGCCACCGCCGAACCACCATACAGGTTCACTGCCATCGGTGGGGGTGGCAACAAATAAGCGGACATTGGCGTGGCTTGTGGGAACGTGGGGATTTTTGGGGTGTACCACCAGCGACACGCCCAAGGCTTGGGCTTTTGCACCTGCCAAATTTGGGTGTCTGGCACTGGCACTTGCAGGCATATGGGCGATGTGAATGTGGCTAAACATCACCCCTGCTTTTTCAATCACTTGACCGCCGCTTAACACACAAGAGCGACCGCCACCGCCTTCGGGACGTTTCCATACATCGGCAATAAAAGCACTGTCGCTATAACCATCTACGCCACCTGATTTTTCTTGGGCTTGTAACTGTGTACAGATATTGTCTTGTAAAAGCAATAAAAATTTGCGTACTTCGGTAATTTGTTGTTCACTGATGGCCGCTATGGATTTGTTCATTGTTTTTCCTAAAAGGTATTTGTGAAGGGGTGTAGTATAAAACAAAATTATTTAAGTTACAAGAAGTTGTGAATTGATTGCGATGTTTGCAAGATAAAATAATCTTAAAATTATATAAGAAATAGCAGTATGATGAACTATTTTTAATAATTATTACAATAAAAATACCCAAACATATAATATGGTTTGGGTGCTTATTAGTGTTAAAACTGTAAATATATAGGGCGTAAATATGAGTATAAAGTAAGACTGGAATTTATATTAAAACAGACCCAAATAAATTTCATAATAAGTATATTGGTTTTTGATATAAAATCAAATCTCTTTGGTTGCCGCTATGAATGTTGTTGCCTGAAGGTCTTTTTCACTAATAATGGGAGTCAGCCCATTTAGTTGCCAATCAATCCCTATTGTTTCATCATTCCACACGATACTTCGCTCACTGTCTTTATGATAAAAGTTTGTGGTTTTATATAGAAATTGGGTGTTGTCTTCTAAAGCAACAAAGCCATGAGCAAAGCCTGCTGGTATCCAAAATTGGCGATGTGTTTGGGTATTTAACTCCACACCGACCCATTGTCCAAAGGTTGGCGAATTTTTACGAATATCCACGGCGACATCAAAGGCACGACCTTGCACCACACGCACCAATTTGCCTTGGGCATAAGGTGGGGTTTGATAATGTAATCCACGCAACACACCTTTTGATGACATGGAATGGTTATCTTGTACAAAGGTTGGCACATCAAAACCACGTTCTTTGAGTGCTTTTTCAAATACATTTTGGTTAAAACTTTCCATAAACCAACCACGCTCATCGGCAAAAATGCGTGGCTCAAAAATCAATAATTCAGGAATTTTAGTTTCAATAACATTCATTGTGCAAACCTACTATAAAAAGTATGTATGATAAATTGCCATTATCCATAAAATAAATAATAAATTCAGGGTAATTAATTGAGCGGCTGACCCAACATCTTTGGCAACTTTAGACAAGGGGTGAAATTCGTCTGAAATGCGGTCAATCGCTGCTTCCAGCCCAGTATTAAATAATTCAACAATTATGGATAAGGCAGACGTTAACAATAATATCATTTTAACGGGTAATGTAAATGGCAACACGATTAAAGCAAGTGCCAAAACGATATTTAACCATACCACTTGACGAAATGCTGCTTCGCTTTTATAAGCAGCTTTAAAACCATCAATGGAATAGCCAAAAGCTTTGATAATACGGCGAATGCCAGTTTTGCCTTTCATTTGGTTAGCGTAAGTGGTATGTTTATCCATTAAAATCATTCCGTTAATGAATGTTTATTATTAAGACTCATGGTTTTCTTTGTATATTTGAAACAAATATTGTCCGTAGCCTGTTTTCTTAAAAAACTCTGCTCGTGCCAATAATTGTTCATCATTTATCCAGCCATTCGCATAGGCAATTTCTTCTAAACACGCTACTTTTAAGCCCTGCCTGTGTTCAATGGTTTGTACAAATCGGCTTGCATCAAGTAATGAATCGTGTGTTCCTGTATCTAGCCAAGCAAACCCACGCCCAAGTAATTCAACATTTAATGTATCTTTTTGTAAATACACATTATTGACATCAGTGATTTCTAATTCACCACGATGAGAAGGTTTGATATTCTT
>JBHAZZ010000060.1:0-12726 GCA_041781275.1 Moraxella sp. | reverse complement strand
GCTGCTTTGCTATGAAAGAGTCAAGTTGGTTGCATGGCAATAAACTTGGCTTTTTTATTAGGTAAATTTGTACAAATTTTCTCCAAAAAATAGTAAACGGACGTTTCTCTTTATCAAAAAGTTATGCTAAAATTGACGCTTAAAAACACGAAAAACACGTTATTTTGTTGGTGTTTGTGCATTTGTTTTTTTAAATAAGTGTAAATAAATTGACCACATGATTGGTGTCAAAAAAGCAGGATTTGGCTATTTTGGTATAAAAAGACAGTCGCAAATTTACCCGTTGATGGATTTTTTTTGGTGAATGGTTGTTACGTTTTGGGTTGTATTTCTTAAAACAGGCAATGGCGATATGCGCTAATATTACAAAGGTAATCACATAAAAGGTAACTCATGACAGAAGAAACAAAACGCATTGCGGTGATATTCCCCGGTCAAGGTTCGCAAAGCGTAGGTATGATGAACGAACTTGCCGAACATTATGACAGCGTCAAAGCAACGTTTGCAGAAGCCAGTGCGGCGCTCGGTTTTGACTTGTGGGAGCTGACCCAAGACGAGACCCGTCTAAATAAAACTGAGTTTACGCAGCCGGCACTTTTGACAGCCAGTGTGGCGATTTGGCGAATTTTGCAGGACATACTTGCCAAACAGCACATCAAGCCTTTGTATTTGGCAGGGCATTCTTTGGGTGAATACAGCGCTTTGGTGGCGGCAGGGGTGCTGTCCTTGACCGATGCGGTCAAATTGGTGCATGAGCGTGGCAAGCTGATGACGTTGGCGGTTACGGGCATGGATACCCAAATGGCGGCGATTTTGGGATTGGACGATGAACAAGTCGCCAGCCTTTGCGAAGACGCTAAAGAAAACGCCGGCATTGTCAATCCCGCCAACATCAACAGCGCCGAACAAATCGTGGTGGCAGGAACGGCGGTGGGTGTCGGTTATGTGCTGTCTGCGGTAGAAAATTTAGGCAAGCGTGCCGTACCGCTCAAAGTTTCTGTACCGTCGCATTGTGAACTGATGAAACCTGCTCAAGACGCCTTGGCAAAACTTTTGGACGAAACCACTTTTCATTTGGCACAAATTCCTGTGATCCAAAACCGTCATGCGTTGGTACACAAAAACACCCCAGAAATCAAAATGGCGCTGACCGAACAATTATCCATGCCAGTACAATGGGCAAAAACCATGCAAAAATTGGCGGAAAAACACATTGATTTGGTGATTGAGTGCGGGCCAGGTAATGTGCTTTCTAACCTTGCCAAACGCCAAGCACAGCCCATCGCTGCTTTGCCCAGTGATAAATTAGCTCGTTTAGAAAAATTGGAGAATTTGGCATGAGTAGAAAAATTGTTTTGGTAACAGGTGCTAGTCGTGGCATTGGACGAGCCATTGCTGAACGTTTTGCCAATGAAGGTCATTTTGTCATTGGTACAGCCACCAGTGCCAAAGGCGTGGACACCATCAGCGAATATTTGAGCGAATCGGGCGGTATCGGTCGGGTGCTTGATGTGTGTAGCGATGAAGCCGTTGAGCAGCTGTTTGATGAGATTGACAGCGTTTATGGCACGGTCAATATTTTGGTCAATAACGCAGGCATCACCAAAGACGGTCTGCTGATGCGCATGAAAAACGAAGATTGGGCAAGTGTGATTGACACCAATTTGACGTCCATTTATAGAATGAGTCGCCGTGCGGTGCGTGGCATGATGAAAGCCCGTCAAGGACGCATCATTAACATCACGTCAGTCGTCGGTCAAATGGGTAATGCAGGACAAGCCAACTACGCCGCCAGTAAAGCAGGTGTGGAAGGGTTTAGCCGTGCTTTGGCTCGAGAGATCGGCTCACGGGGCGTAACCGTAAACTGCGTTGCCCCTGGATTTGTAGAAACTGACATGACCGAAGAGTTGGACGAGCGTCTCATCAATTCCATGTTGGACGCCGTTCCTGTGGGACGTATGGCGCAGCCACATGAAATCGCTGCGGCGGTCAGTTTCCTTGCCAGTGATGATGCAAGCTATATTACAGGTACAGTGCTGGCAGTCAATGGCGGTATGTATATGTAATTTGTGTCAAGAAGTATGCCGTTTATGTGTTATATGTGAACGTATGTACCAATAAGGCTTGCACATTTTTCATAAATGTTTTATGATAAGCAAAATTTTTGGTGGCTTGACAAAACTTCCCATCAAAATTCTTAACAACGATTTTTAACCCCTTATGGAGATAGTTATGAGCGATATTGAAGCAAAAGTAAAGGCGGCAGTTGCTGAGCAGCTAAGCCTAAATGCCGACGAAATCAACAACGGCGCTTCTTTTATGGACGATTTGGGTGCGGATTCTTTGGACTTGGTTGAGCTTGTGATGGCGTTTGAAACCGAGTTTGGTATCACCATTCCTGACGAAGATTCAGCCGAATTGACCACCGTACAAAAAGCCATTGATTATGTAACCGCCAAATTGGGCTAATCATCATTGGTCAAAAGCCACTTCTTCGGGAGTGGTTTTTTGTTTCGCTAAATTTAGAAATTGTAACCAAAATGTCTAAGACTTATTTGGGATTTTGTGTTAAGGTATGATTTTTCAAATCCAACCTTGTTAAGGAGTGCCCGATGGGTATTTTTAGTTTTGCCAAAGACATTGGCGATAAAATCTTTAACCGTGATAAAAAAGAAGAAACCACCACCGAAACCACCCCTGAAGTGGCACCTGCTGCTGAGCAAGCCGCTCCTGCTGAGCCTTCTGCACAAGAGATTGCTAACTTGTTGTTGGCTCGTATCCAAGCCCAAAACGTACAAATTTCTGGCTTGTCGGTCAATTATAACGGCGCAAACGATACCGTAACTCTATCAGGCAGTGCCAAAACCCAAGAAGACCGTGAAAGAGCTCGTTTGGCGGTAGGTAACGTTCAATATGTAGAAACGGTTGTAGACAATATTGAAGTAGAAACCCCTGCGGCAGAATCACGTTTTTATACCGTCAAGTCAGGCGACACTTTGTCAAAAATCGCCAAAGAAATGTATGGCAATGGCGACTACATGAAAATTTTTAACGCCAACAAGCCCATGCTGTCTGACCCTGACAAGATCTATGTCGGTCAAGTGCTGCGTATTCCTGAATAATCGTACAGCAACCTAAAAAACCCCTTTAACGATGAATTAAAGGGGTTTTTTCATTCGCCGATGGGGGTATTGATATTTGCAAAAGAATGGATTTGTATTAGCCAAATTATCAATAAGAGTTTTAAAATTTACCAAAATTTGATAGCATAACATCTTTTGACCTTGTAATCATGATGACTGCTTTAACCCCCAAAATCGCCCTATACCCCGGTACGTTTGACCCCATCACCAACGGTCATGTGGATTTGGTGCAACGTGCCCTAAAACTGTTTGATAAAGTGGTGATTGCCATCGCTTTTGCTCACCATAAAAAACCGCTGTTCAGTTTTGATGAGCGTGTGGCGTTGGTGGAAGAGATTTTTAAAGACAGCGACAATGTTTCTGTGGTTGGCTTTGAAGGGCTGTTGGTGGATTTTGCCAAACAACAAAACGCCCATGCGGTGATTCGGGGGCTGCGTGCGGTGTCTGATTTTGAGTATGAATTTGGACTGGCAAACATGAATCGCAGTTTAGATGAAAATTTTGAAGCGGTATTTTTGACGCCCAGCCAAGAATATTCGTTTGTGTCATCAACGTTGGTGCGTGAAGTGGCAAAACTTGGGGGCGATGTCAGTAAATTTGTGCCGCCGCCTGTACTGACCGCTTTTGGCAAAAAGTTTGTATAAGGCATTGATATGGCTCTAAAAATTACCGATGAATGTATTAATTGTGATGTCTGTGAACCTGTCTGTCCCAACGAAGCCATCAGCGCAGGCGATGACATTTATGTGATCGATCCCAATTTGTGCACTGAATGTGTGGGGCATTTTGACACGCCGCAATGCGTGGACATTTGTCCTGTGGATTGTATCCCCAAAGATCCAAAGCACGTTGAAAGCCACGAACAGTTATTGCAAAAGTACCAAGCATTGACCAAAAATTCACATTAATCAATGCGGTCAATATCACGATACTTACAAGGCAAGGCAATAAGGCACAAATTAATCCTAACATCAGCCTTACGTTTAAAGCGTGTAAAATGTCAATACACCCCAATAATAGCAATGTTTATCAAATTGGGCTTGTATGGATTTCATAAATGTGCTAAAGTCCTAAAACGTTGTTATCTTAAGGAGTTAGTATGGCAATTTCATTAAGCAAAGGTGGAAATTTATCTTTATCCAAAACCGATCCCACATTGACCAAATTATTGATTGGTTTGGGTTGGGACGAACGTGCCACGTCGGGTCAGGATTTTGATTTGGACGCCAGTGCCTTTTTATTAACTGCTTTGGGTAAAGTGCGTGGCGATCATGATTTTATTTTTTATAACCAATTAAAATCTGCCGATGGCTCTGTAGAACATACAGGCGATAACCGCACAGGGCTGGGTGATGGCGATGACGAAGTGATTAAAGTAGATTTGACTCGTATCGCCCCCGAAATAGACAAAATTGCCATTACCGTAACCATTCATGACGCTGCTTTGCGTGGACAAAATTTTGGGCAAGTTTCTAATGCGTTTATTCGTGTGGTGAATGAGCAAACAGGCGCAGAAGTGGTGCGTTTTGATTTGGCGGAAGATTATTCCATTGAAACGGCGATGGTTTTTGGCGAAGTCTATCGTTATAATGGCGAATGGAAATTCCGTGCGGTCGGTCAAGGTTATGGTGGCGGACTTGCGGCGATGTGCGCTCAATACGGTATTGTGATTGGTTAAATCGCTGCATTAATGACGTTACATCAAGTACATTGTATTTATGACAAAAAGGTGGTAATTTGGGTTACCGCTTTTTTGTGTTAATTTGGAAAATCTATTTATGATGAAAAACTTAAGACACTTTTATTTTGACATCGTGTTTACGATTGTCGCCTTGATTGGGGCAGCCTATTGGGGATTTACGCATGGGGGTGTGGCGGCGCTGTTGTCTGCTTTATTTATCACACTGGTTTTGGCGTTGATGGAAATTTCTTTATCTTTTGATAATGCGGTGGTCAATGCGTCCGTACTGAAACACTGGGATAAGTTTTGGAAGACCATCTTTTTGACCGTGGGTATGCTGATTGCGGTATTTGGTATGCGTTTGGTGTTTCCCATTGTGATTGTGGCATTCACCGCAGACATGGGTATGGGCGAAGTGGTGCAACTTGCCTTAAATAACCCCAAAGAATATTCAGCGAAACTCATGGCGCACCACACTGAAATCGCTGCATTTGGTGGTATGTTTTTGCTTTTGGTGTTTTTAAACTTTGTGTTTGATGATAAAGACATTCATTGGTTTGGTTGGCTTGAGAGTCGCTTGGCACGTTTTGGCAAAGTAGACGCCATGAGCGTGTTTGTGGCGATTGTAACGCTGATGATTTCTTTGACTTGGGTGGACGAAGCTCAAAAAGCTGTCGTACTGATGGCAGGTGTTTGGGGCATTTTGATTTATATGGGTGTCAATGTGCTGTCCACCTTGCTTGAAGGCGATGACGACGAAGAAAGCGTAGATGGCAACGAAGTGGCAGGGGCGATTGCCAAAGGCGGTATCGCAGGCTTTTTGTATCTAGAAGTGTTGGACGCATCGTTCAGTTTTGACGGGGTGATTGGGGCGTTTGCCATCACCAGTGATGTGGTCATCATCATGATTGGTTTGGCGATTGGGGCGATGTTTGTGCGTTCTATGACCATTTTCTTGGTAGAAAAAGGCACGCTAGACGAGTTTATTTACCTAGAGCACGGGGCGCATTATGCCATCGGTGCTTTGGCGATCATCATGCTGATTTCTATGAAGTTTCATGTGCCTGAAGTCATCACAGGCTTGATTGGTATTGCCTTTATTTTGGCGGCGCTGTGGGCGTCTGTAAAGCACCGCAGACAAGAAGCCTTAGAAGGCAAACAAGACAGCTAAAACTACAAGAAATAACAAATTTTGTTTGTGCAAGCAAACTTAATTTGTTATAGTTAAACGTGAGTTCTGGCTCACGTTTTTTTTATTTTAAAGGTTTAAGGAAATTTCATGGCAATTAGCTTAACAAAAGGCGGTAACGTCAATCTTTCAAAAGAAGCCCCCACGCTTGCCCAAATGACTGTAGGTCTGGGTTGGAATCCCCGTGCAACCGATGGTCAAGCTTTTGACTTAGATGCTGTGGCATTTTTGGTAAACGAAAGCGGCAAAGTGCGTGGCGATGCTGACTTTATCTTTTTTAACAACCTAAAATCAACGGACGGCTCTGTGGAGCATACAGGCGACAACCGTACTGGCGAAGGCGCAGGCGATGACGAAGTCATCAAAGTGGATTTGACTCGTATTCCTGCCGATGTTGCCAAAGTGGTGTTTTGTGCGGTGATTTATGATGGTCAAGCACGCAACCAAAACTTCGGTCAAGTTGGCGACGCTTATATCCGTATCGTCAATGCTCAAGGTGGCGCAGAAGTGGCACGTTATGACCTGTCCGAAGACAGCAGCACCGAAACCGCCATGATTTTTGGTGAGCTTTATAAGCATAATGGCGAGTGGAAATTCCGTGCGGTTGGTCAAGGCTTTGCTGGCGGACTTGGTCCTTTGGCAGCGTCTTATGGCGTGGCAGTATAATCGCCGATGGTGGCACAAAATAGGCGAACTTGATGGTTTGCCTATTTTTTTAAGGGGTAAAAAATCAACAACCAAAATAAGGAACAAGACACATGGAACTGATTAAAGGGCAAAAAATCAAACTGGACAGCGTCGGTATTGGCAGCACTTTGACGCTGAGCCTGCGACAGTCATCAAAGCAGGCGTGTGATGTGTCGGTGTTTGGGCTGACCGCTGAGCATAAATTGGTCAGTGATGATTATATGACTTTTTATAATCAGCCTGTAACGCCTTGCGGTTCGGTCAAATTACAAAGTCATGACAGTACAGGGGCGACTTTTTTATTGAATTTATCCAGTTTGCCAAGTGCTGTAACGACACTTATGCTGACGGTGGTGGTAGATGGGGTAGGTTCGGTCAAAGATTTGACGGGGCTTTTGGCGACTTTGGACGCTGGCGGTAATACATTGACATTTCGCCTTAGTGAACTTGGCAACGAAAAAGCCTTGATGGTGCTACAAATTTACCAAAAAGACGGCTGGCGTGTCGGGGCGGTCGGTCAAGGGTTTGAAGGGGGTTTGGCTCGGTTGGTGGAATATTTTGGGGCAACAGTGGCAGATGATACGTCTGCTTCACCCACTCCAAGTCCAAATCCTGCCCCTGCCACAAACACCATTGAGCTTAAAAAACGCCTGTCTTTGGAAAAGGCACAAAAAACAGGCAATGCCAGTATCATTGACTTAACCAAAAAATCTTTGGTAACGTTAGAAAAGAAAAATTTGCTCGGTGTGCGGGCACGGGTTGCTTTGGTGCTTGATGCGTCGGGCTCTATGAATTGGCAATATAACAATGGCGACGTACAGCGGGTGGTTAATCGCCTAATGCCGCTTGCCATTAACTTTGATGATGATGGCAGTTTTGAATGTTGGGCGTTTGCACAGCATACCACACGTTTGGACGAAGTAACCTTACAAAACGTCAATGACTTCGTCAAAACCACCAAAGGCGGTCATAAAAACTGGCAAGTCGGTGCTAGAATTAATGAAGAGATCCCTGCCATCACTGCGGTGATTGATCATTATCAAAACATCAAAGACAATCTGCCTACGTATGTGCTGTTTATTTCTGATGGTGGCGTTGGTAGCTCCAGAAAAATGCAAGAGATTTTGACGCAGGCGTCTAGTTTACCGATATTTTGGCAGTTTGTGGGTATTGGTGGACAAAATTATGGCGTCTTAGAAAAGCTAGACGATATGTCAGGTCGGGTGGTGGATAACTGTAATTTCTTTGCCTTGGACAAAATAGACAGTATCTCTGATGAAAGACTGTACGAGCTTTTGCTAGAAGAGTTTCCGCTGTGGCTAGACGACGTCAAACGCAAAAATGTGTTTGCCAATAGAACCTTACATCAAACTTCGGCACAGTCCCAAAACGGGTTATTAAGTCGTTTGTTTGGTCGTTAAACTGATAAAGCTTGGAGATGAATTTATGCCAAATTTTTCTTTATTGGGCGGTATTGAGCCGTTTTTACATTGTCAATTAAGACGTGGCGAATCCATTTTTTGTGAAGCCAATGCCATGGTGATGATGGAAGACAACCTTGATCTCAAAGGGGTGCTACAAGGTGGTATCATGCAAGCCTTGATGCGCCGATTTGCCAATGATGAATCATTATTTCAGCAACGTATTGAAGCGGTGCGGGGCGATGGTGATTGTTTGCTTGCGCCCACGCTTGATGGCGACATGATGATTTTGGACGTGGGGGCGGTGCAGTACACCTTGTCTGATGGAGCATTTGTGGCAGGCACATCGGGCATGGACATCAAAGCCAAAATCCAAACCAACTTAGGCGGTGCGATGTTTGGCGACACGGGCGGTTTTATGGTCATGCAAACCCAAGGTGCAGGACAAGTGGTGGTATCAGGTTTTGGTTCTTTGTTTGAGCTAGAAGTGGAGCACGGCAAACCCGTTACCATTGATAATGGTCATGTGGTGTGTTGGGATAGTCGTTTGCAATATGAATTGTCTGTTGGCACCAATCAAAACCAAGGTTTTATCGGTCGTATGATAAACTCCGTAACCAGTGGCGAAGGCATGGTGCTTAAATTCAGCGGTCAAGGCAAAGTGGTGCTTTGTTCTCGCAATCGAGACAATTATCAAGGTTGGCTACAAAGCGTGCTTGGTACCAATTCGGGCGGTCGCAGTAGTGGCGGCGGTTTGTTTGGTGGTATTTTATAACAAATTCCTTGAGCCAAGTCAGAACTTTTGTTAGAATGCCAAAGGGGTTTATTTAAGTAGATTTTATAAGGAGTTTAACTGTGGCAGTGAGTTTACAAAAAGGTCAAAAAATTTCTCTAGACAAAGAAGCGGGCAGTACCCTAACTCACATCAAAATGGGTCTAGGTTGGGACGTGGCAAATACCAAATCAGGCGGATTTTTGGGCGGTCTGTTTGGCGGTGGCAATAACAACAGCATTGATTTAGATGCGTCTTGCGTGTTATTTAATACCAACAAACAGCCCATTGATGTGGTGTATTTTGGACAATTACAGTCCAAAGATGGTACGATTACTCATTCAGGCGATAACCGTACAGGCGCAGGCGATGGCGATGACGAAGTGATTAGCGTCAATTTGTCTGCCATTCCTGCCGATGTGCAAGCGTTGGTATTTACAGTCAATAGCTTTACGGGTCAATCTTTTGAAACGGTTGCCAATGCTTATTGTCGTATCCTAAATGCCCAAGGCAATGCCGAAGTGGCACGCTACAATCTATCGGCGCAAGGCAGCCACACTGCGATGATCATGGCAAAATTGTATCGTCATAATGGCGAATGGAAAATGCACGCCATCGGCGAGACTGCCAACGGTCGTACGTTTAACGATTTGATGCCTGCCATCATACCACACGTTTAATCAATCCAAGCCCACAAGCCGTCAATCAAACCGATTGGCGGTTTTGTTTTGTGGGGGCGAACTGTTAAAATACAGGCATTTTAAGCAAATTTCATACAAAGGATCAAATCATGACAACATTGGTACTTGGTGCAAATACCGTCATTTCGGGCAACATCGTCAAAATCACCACCCAAACCCCCATGAGTATCGGACAGACGGTGGGCATGATGTGGCTGCCTTTAGATGAAAACCGTCAAGCCAAAATCAGTCCGGCGTATTTGCATGAAAGCAAGGACTGGGCAAGTGTGGACGGCACAACTTGGACGCTGGATTTGGCAAAAGTATTGGGCGAATATCAGGCGCATAAAGTACAACTGGTGATTTATACCTATCACGATCCCAATTTGGCACTGCCCGCCACTGAAATCTCTGCTTTGACTTTAACCATTAATGAGCATATTTGTTATGACGTAAATATGACGCAGCGCCACATCAAAACTTGCGTGGTGCTAGAATTTTATGAGCGAAACGGGCAGTACAAATGCCGTGCGTTGGCGGAGCATTCATCGGGTACTTTGGCAGTGTTTGGTCAGCATTTGGGCATTGGGCTCAATGAAAAATTTCCCAATGTGTCAGGCAATCTGCCCAATCAGTCCAGACCCATTGCAGGCGAGACATGGACAGGAACGGCTTTTGCAATAGACAGTCATCATCTTTTGACTTGTCATCATGTGATAGATGGGGCAAATGTCATTGGTATTCGTCAGCAAGGACGAGCCGATCAAGAAGCCTTTGTGGTCATCAGCGATCAAGGCAGTGATACCGCCATTTTGCGAGTGAATGAGCCTTTACCATCGGTGCTGCCACTGGCAACCAAGCAGCTTGAATTGCTTGGAGAAAGTGTGGTTACGATGGGTTTTCCGTTGTCAGGCGTGTCCAGTCAGCTACAAGTAACCGCAGGCAACATTGCAGGGCTTTTGGGGGTGCATGATGACATACGTTTTTTGCAATTTACCGCACCCATTCAGCCAGGTTCTAGTGGCAGTCCTTTGTTGCTTCCTGACGGGCAGGTCATTGGTATGGTAACTTCAAGTTTGACCAACGCCCAGAACATGAACTATGCGGTTAAATATCAGCTACTTTCTGCCATTTTGACCAGTGGCGGTATTATGGCTACAGGCACACATCACGAAAATTTAACCACGCCACAGCTTATCAAACGCCACAAAGAAGCGTTATGGTTGGTCGGCTGTCAGGCATAACTTAATAAAAAATAGGAAATCTTTATGTCAGACATGACTTTGGACACTCAATTACAAAACATTGCCGTGCTGATAGATGCCGACAATGCGTCCGCCAAAAATATTGATGTTGTTTTACAAAAAATTCAAACCCTAGGTAACATTGCGACCAAAAAGATTTATGGCGACTGGAGTCAAAGCAATCTAAACGGCTGGCAAGAAGCCATTTTGCGTCATGCCATTGAACCCATGCAGCAATTTGCTTATGTCAAAGGTAAAAATGCCACCGACATTGCACTGGTGATTGAAGCCATGGATTTGTTGCACAGCAAGCAGTATGATGGGTTTTGTTTGGTGTCGTCCGACAGCGATTTTGCCAGTCTTGCGGTACGCATTCGCAAAGAAGGATTGTTGGTATTTGGCTTTGGCAAACAACAAGCCGTTTCGTCTTTTCGGCAGGCGTGTGATGAATTTTTTGAAGTGGAAGCGTTGCTTGAAGCACAAAAAATTGCCAATCTAAAACCAATGTCCAATCATGAACTTAAAAAAGATACTAAGCTCATTAATCTATTACAAGAAGCTATCAGAGACAGTAAGCCCTACGATCAGGACTGGGTGGATTATAGTTTGGTTGCTAAATATCTCAAACAACATAAATTGGATTTACAAAAATATGGGTATGAAAAACCCATACAATTATTTACAGTCATTGATTTATTTTCCATCAAGCAAGATAAAGACAAGGGCACACTGTTTGTGCGCAGTAAGCAACCATTACCACCCAAAAAATCTACCACCAAAGAATTGCAAAATGACAAAGCATTAATTCAAGCCATCACCACATTATTGCAAAACAACCCCAAAAGTGAGCAAGGTTGGTCAAATCAAAGCTATATTGCCAGCCAATTAAAACAGCAATACGCCAAAACTTGCGACATGTATGGCTATAAAAAGTTTTCTGATTTTATCATTGCCATTCGTTTATTTGACATCAAAAAACAGCCCAATGGCATTTATGTCAAATCAAAACAGCCAAAAGCCCCAGCAGCCCCCAAACCCCAAAACAGCCCCAATGTTCCCCAAGCTGCCCAAAATGATACCGACACTGTGATATTAAATGGGAAAATTGACATTTTTGTTTATGCTGATGGTGCTTTGGACAGTGTGCTTTGGCGGTTAAACGATGCCAAAAAAGTTCGTAACGACAGCGACATTATTTTTTATGGACAAACCCACAGTGCAGATGGCACGTTAAGTTTGGACATCAATGAAGTTTATAGCGGTTTTTCTTGTCAGCTTGATACCCAAGATGCTGATATTGCTCGTATTATTTTGACAACGAGCCACGAACATGACAGCATAGCCAACACCCCCGTGAGATTTGTGATTGAGCAAGTAGGCAAAGTGCTGTTTACTGGAACTTGCACCACCGATCATACTCACGCCAGAACTTTATTGCTATGTGATTTGGTCAAAGTCGCTACAGGTTGGCGATTGATGTACAAAAACCAACCCACCACCGCAGATTTGTATAAGTTGTGCCAATATTTTGGCGTGGAAGTAGAAGTTGATCAAGATTAATCAATTATGCTAAAATTTCAATTTGGTAAACTAGACAATCGCTGTTTGATATGACATCAAAGAGAGGAAAGTCCGGGCTACATAGGGCAACGTGCTAGCTAACGGCTAGGCAGAGCAATCTGACGACCAGTGCAACAGAGAACAGACCGCCTGTATGGGTAAGGGTGAAACGGTGGGGTAAGAGCCCACCGCATGACTGGCAACAGTTCATGGCAAGGTAAACTCCACGTGTAGCAAGACCAAATAGGAACTCAATGGGTTGCCCGCTCAGAGTTCGGGTAGGTTGCTTGAGCGTGTCAGTGATGGCACGCCTAGATGAATGATTGTCCACGACAGAACCCGGCTTATC
>JBHAZZ010000059.1:0-11789 GCA_041781275.1 Moraxella sp. | reverse complement strand
GCCGCCACCGCCACAGGGGTTAAATCAATGCCGCCTGCCATGACATCGCCCACCGCATAAATGCCGTCCACGTTGGTGTTTTGGAATTTATCCACAAGGATTTTGCCTTGTTCATTGACGTTTACGCCTGCATTTTTTAGCCCCAAGCCTCCGGTGGCAGGAGTACGCCCCACCGCCCAAATCAAACAATCAACCGTCTGCGTACGTCCGTCCGCCAAAACCAACGTCAAAGACTCATCGCTGTTTTTGATGACTTCTTGGTGAGTGGCTTTGGTGTGTAGTGTCAAACCGTCTGTTTGCATCACATTGGTCAAAACGTCCACAATGTCAGCATCAAAGGCACGCAAAGGGCGATCGCCACGCACAAATAAATGTGTCTGCGCCCCCAAACTGTTAAACACCCCCGCAATCTCAACAGCGATATAGCCTGCACCCACCACCGCTACCCGCTTGGGAAGCTGGGTTAATTCAAACAGCCCATCAGAGTCAATGCCGTATTCTGCGCCTTTGACATCGGGGTGACTTGGTTTGCCACCCACCGCAATCAAAATATGCTCGGCACGGATTTGTTCGCCATTGACTTCTACGGTGTTTTTGTCTATAAATTTGGCATATCCTGTGATGACATCTACGTTATTTTTGGCAAGTACATTGTTGTATGACGTGTGAATGCGACTGATGTAGGCGTTGCGATTTTCTACCAATTTGCCATAATCAAAACTCTTTACGTCCACATCAAAGCCATAATCAGGGGCATAATGATACAAAGCTTCTGCCATATTGGCCCCATACCACATCACTTTTTTGGGCACACAGCCGACATTGACGCAAGTGCCGCCTAGATGCTTGCCTTCAATGATGGCGCATTTTTTGCCATAACTGGCTGCACGGTTAATGCTGGCAATGCCGCCACTGCCGCCACCGATGGCGATGTAATCGTAGTGTTTCATGGTTGAACCCTTATATAACTGTTAATTTAAGTTCATTGTACCACAAAAATAAAACCGCCCCATCACGAGCGGTTTTTGTTTTTTTAATAACATGAATTAAAAAAATTGGCATTATAAAGACTGGCAACACAACAGCCTAAGCCCTTTTAAGTCACTCAATCGCCATCTTTGGAGTTTTGTCAGGCTAAATTTGGACGTATTTAAATGTGGTAAATTATCAGCCCACCAAAATCAATCCATGCCATCGGCTTTTACCAATAAAATTTGCTTGTTGTGATGGGTGTGCAACGTGCTACGATGTCCGATACTGATAATGATACAGTCTGGCAATCGCTCCACCAAAGTTTGATAAAGTTCAAACTCCAAAGTCTCATCTAGCGCCGACGTGGCTTCGTCCAAACAAAGCAGTGTTGGGTTTTGTAAAAATACCCGCACAAACGCCACCCGTTGCAGCTCACCAGGGGACATGATGGACTGATAATCCGCCACTTCGTCCAAACGTTTGATCCATTTTTGCAAATGGCAAAGCGTCATCAAGGCAATCAGTTCATCATCACGCACAAAAGCCTTGGGATAACAAATGGCTTGACGCAGCGTGCCTTGTGGCATATATGACCTTTGTGGCACAAACATCAAATCGCCCGTAGGACAATGTATTTGCCCCCGTGTTTGAAACGGACAAATGCCCGCCATCGCCTTTAGTAGCGTGGTTTTGCCTGTGCCTGACGTGCCTTGTATCAGCAATCGATCGCCCTTTTGTAACTGCAAACTCAAAGGCGGCATTAGGGGCGTACCCGACTCTTTGATGATTTGAAAGTCATTTAACAGCAGTTTATCATCTTGGGTCAAAGGTTTTGGCATGGCGTGGTTGTCTTTTAGCTCATTTAGGCGAAACAAAAACCCATGCAAACGATTTAGCCGTGCTTGATATAAGGTAAATTCTTCATAAAACAAGCGAAAAAACGACAACGCCCGCATCAAACGATTAAAAGACTGTACCGTTTGGTGCATATCGCCAAGCTTGATTTGACCTGCAAAAAACCGTGGCGCTTGTAGCATAAGTGGTAGCAGCATGGCAACTTGCGTTACCCCCGTGTTAAAGCCATCAAGCCCAAGCGTTCTACGCACAATCGCCCAGCGGTTAAAAATGATGGCGTTAAAACGTTCTTTTAGGTGGTGTTTTTCTTGGGGTTCGCCATCATAAAAGGCAATGCTTTCGGCGTGTTCTTGTACCCGAATCAAGGAATAACGATAATCGCCATGCAATTTTTCTTTATTAAAATTAAGCAAAATCAAAGGCTTACCAATCCATACCGAGATGAGCGTGGCAACAATGATAAAGACATAAATAAAGAACACCACGCCTTTGGGAATTTCAAAGCCAAACAGCGCCAAAACCCCCGACAGCCCCCACAAAATGATGGTAAATTCCACCGAGGACATCACCGCATTAATGACTCAACGAAGCAGCTCCACCGTGGTTTTGATAAACTCTCTGGTGTCTTGTTCTATGCGCTGGTCAATGTTGTCAGGACGGGATTGTCCGTGATGTAGGCGGTAATAATTTTTGTCATCAAGATAACCTGTAACCATCACCGCATTCATTCTTTTTAGCCAAGAAATTTCAAACACTTCGCCAAAAAACACATCAACGATTTCTTGCAGCACTTTAAACACCACCAAAGCGGCATTTAGCCCTGCAAAAAACCAAAATACACCAGCGTTCATGTCCTGCAATGAACTGTAAAGCTTATTATAAAAGACGGTATTTAGGACGCTGATTTTGACTTCCAAAAGCACAAAAAACACCAAACAAGCCACCAAAATCAAGGCTTTGGGTGTGTTTTGTTTGTCCAAACAAGGCTTGGTGATTTGCCAAAATTTTTGCCCAAAGGGCAGACGATACAAAAGTAGCGCACACCCCCCAAGGCAAAGCATGACCCAAAAAAACGCCTTGAACAGCCAAAAAACCGCTTCAATCAGCTGTGTTTGCCATGCAAAGTCCATGTTAGAACTTAAACTTCAAAGTGGCTCTGATGTTGCGTGGCTCGCCATAAGACACAAGCTGCGCATTGGGCGTTGTGCCCACCAAATAATCTTCGTCAAGCACGTTTTTGACCGCCAGACCCAAGCCCCAATTTTTGGCTTCATAACCTGCTTTTAGGTCAAGCAAGAAATATTCAGGCAAATCAATAAAATGCGTGGTTTCTACGCCAGCATTTGACACAGCGGTACGCCAAGCAGTACGCTCACCTTGATAACGAGCACCGCCACCCACATACCAGCCCAAACGCCCTGGGTTAAAATAATACTGCGTAGAGATCGATGCGGCGTGTTTGGGGATTTGACTTAAACGCTGACCGACGTTGGACGCAATACTGGCTTCTTCAATGTCTGCGGTCGGGATATAACTGTATGCCCCTGAAATGTTCCATTGGTTATTTAACACCAAAGCGGTCTCTAGCTCCACGCCTTTGGTACGCTGTTTGCCCACCAATTGACTGTAATCTGTGGCGATGCCTGTGGTGGGATCATAAACGGTTTCTGCCACATTACGGCGGGTCAAATCATAATAAGACAAATAACCTTGCAAACGACGAGCAAAGCCTTGGAATTTGACCCCCACTTCGTATTGTTTGCCTTTTTCGGGGTCTAAAATATTACCGTCTTGACCGACATCGCTGTTTTGGTTAAAAGACGTGCTATAGCTGACATAAGGGGCGAAGCGGCTATTGAAGTCATACATCAAAGACGCACCACCCGTAAATGCGCCATCAGAGCGCTTGGTGGCAGTTTGAGCAGTTAGGCTGTCCACTTCGGTGGTTGCCCAGTCATGACGACCTGACAGACCCAGTGTCCAGTTGTTCCAAGTGATGTCGTCTTTGGCGTACAGCCCTGCGTATTGCGTGGTGGTGATGGTTTGGGTGGGCGAGCCAAGCGTAACGCTGTCTTGGGTGTAGCTTGGGCTATTGGCATTAAAATCAGGATAAGAACGGTCATTTCGGCGGTAATAATCACTACGTTCACGCAACAAATCTATCCCCACGGTAGCACTGTGCTGTAATGCCCCTGTATCAAATAAGATTTTGGCACGGTTATCCATGGTGTACATGGTGTCTTTTTTGATTTGGTTGTTGATTTGTCGCCCAATAGCGCCTGTTCGCCAAAAGTTATTACTGACGGTTGCCAAAACAGGATTGCCGTCCAATTCGGTGCGAGTTACCGCAAAAATGGACGACAAACGTACGCTGTCATTCAGTTGATGACCCAAGTCATAACCTGCTCTTAGTGTTTGCTGTTCATAACCATAATTGAGTAAGCCAAAAAAGGTTTCAGAGCTGTAATTTTCATGGGCATTGCGCACCGTCTTGACCCCCGTGGTCAAATCCATGGTGTTGTTGTGTGGTAACCCTTGCTGACGGATATAATCTCGCCACTGATAACTACCAAGCACTGTCAAATCCGTTTTGTCGCCCAGATCAAAAGTGTAACTTGGCGCTACATAATAATTTTTAAAATACACATGATCGGTTGCGTCATCACGGTCGCTATAACGCCCATTTAGACGAAATGCCCCTTTATTGCTGCCTTCGTTGGGGGCGTAGTTGATGTCATAGCTGATTTCTTTTTGGGAAAAGTTGCCTAACGTAAGTGCCACTTTATTAAAGCTTTCATCTTGGGGGCGTTTTGATGTGATGTTTACCATACCCCCTGGTAGGTTCATGCCATAATCCACCGTGGTTGGGCCTTTGACCACTTCCACCGATTCTGCCGCTTGCACGTCCCACGCACGCAGGTTATTTGTGGACGTTTGTACTCTCATACCATCTACATACGTTTGTGCTGATGACACTTGCCCACGAATGATAAAATCGTCCCAACCACGACGACCCTGTACACCAGACGATACCCCTGCAACGTTTTCTAACAGCTCCGCCACTGTACTGGCTTGTTTTTGTTCAATTTGTTCGGGGGTGAGCACGGTGATGGACTGGGCGGTGCTATAAAGCGACTTATCATCTTTTAATGAAAACGGTTTGACCGCCACATATTTGCCTGCTTCTTTGGAAATTTCAATCACCATGTCTTCAAGCACCACATGGGGCTCGCTTGCTTCTTGGGCGTATGCCACCTGTGCGACAAAAATACTGGCAGACAACAAAGTCAAGGAATGATAACGCATATAACACCTTAAATTAAACTGATAATAATAATTTTTTGCATTTACAAAAAATTGAGTAATTTTACCGTAAAATAATTACAAAACCAAACAATTTTTTAAGGAAGCTTATTAAAAAAATCAATAATCATCATTTGTGTGCCAAAATGTTCACCGACCGCCAAAACTTAAAAAATTACCTTATTTTTCAATCACAAACAAAAAATCACACCAAACCGTCCATCAATTTTTTTGTCTTAAATCCATCAAAATTTGATTATTTTTTATACATAAATTTGCATATAAAAAAACCGCCTTAAGATTAAGACGGTTTTTGGGCACTAGCCGTTTATCAAAACAGCACACGCACCCGAATGGTTTCTGCCACTGCTTTTAGGCGCTCTAGGGCTTTTTCGCTGTCGCTGTCATCCACATCCATCACCATATAACCCACGTCGCCACGGGTCATCATAGATTGAGCGGCGATGTTAATGCCAGCTGCGGCAAAGGCGGTGTTGATTTGTGAAAGCACCCCCGGTACGTTTTTGTGAATGTGTAGCAAACGGTGCGTGCCTTCGTTAAATGGTACAGACACGTTGGGGAAGTTTACCGCACTGGTGGTATCGCCTTGGTCAGAATATTTGACGAATTTTTCGGCAACTTCAAGACCAATGTTGGCTTGGGCTTCTTGGGTAGAACCGCCAACGTGTGGGGTCAAAATCACATTATCAAAGGCACGCAGTGGTGAAACAAATTCTTCATCGGCAGATTTGGGCTCTTTGGGGAACACGTCAATGGCAGCACCAAGCAGTTTTTTGCTTTCTAGTGCTGCCGCCAAATCTTCAATCACCACACAGCCACCACGAGCGGCATTAATAAAGAATGCCCCATCTTTCATTTTGTCAAATTGGGCTTTGGTCATCATGTTACGAGTGCTGGGCAAATCAGGAACGTGCAAAGTAACAACATCAGCGTTTTCCAAAAGCTCATCAAGGCTGCCCACTTGTACAGCATTGCCCAAAGGCAATTTGGTGATGGCGTCATGATAAATCACGTTCATGCCAAGACTTTCGCAAAGCACAGAAAGCTGTGAACCGATAGAGCCATAACCAACAATCCCCATGGTTTTGCCACGCACTTCATAGCTGTCTTTGGCAGATTTGTTCCAGCCGCCACGATGAACTACGGCATTTTTTTCAGGAACGCCACGCATGAGCATGATGGTTTCGGCAAGCACCAGCTCCGCCACAGAACGGGTATTAGAAAATGGAGCGTTGAATACAGGGATACCAAACTCAAGAGCAGCGTCCAAATCCACTTGGTTTGTGCCAATGCAAAAACAGCCGATGGCGATGAGTTTTTCGGCAGCTTCCAATACTTTGCGGGTTAGCTGAGTGCGTGAACGAATGCCGATAAAATGAGCGTCTTTGATTTTTTCAATCAATTCTGCTTCGTCTAGGGCAACTTTGATGTACTCAATGTTGGTATATCCTGCGTCATTTAGTACCTTTAGGGCATTTTCATGCACGCCTTCAAGGAGTAAAAAGCGGATTTTGTCTTTATGTAAGGATAAGGTCATGGTGTTTCCTTGGGTTTAAAGCAAACTAAACAAGCCCATAGTTATACACCCATTGGGCAAATTTTGCAAAGTCTTTTTCAGAAAAAACTTATAAATAACCCCGCTTAGGCTTGTATCAACAAAAAACCACCAGACTTAAGCCGATGGTTTTTTGCACTCCAAGTCTAGACTAGTCCTTTTTTGAAGCTGTCAAACCTTGGGTCAATCCATTGATGTCTGCGCCATCTAGCCCAATTTCTTTGAGCAGGCTGTCCACCAAGGGCGCTTGACTGCGGTAACGCAAGGCAGAATTGACCATCTGATCGGCAAGACTATCTTGAGATGTCTGACCATCAGCAGTGGCGGTCGCACCAAATCCACCCAAGCCATTGACCTGCAAAATCTTGATGTCGTCAATGTTTTCCATCGGGCGAACACTTTCACGGATAATCTCAGGCAAATGCTTCATCAACGCCAGACGAATTTGCATTTCTACTTGCTCGCTGCTAAGTATGTTAGACGCTTCATTGACCGCACGTTTGCCTTCGGCATCCACCTTATATTGACGCTCTTGCGCTTGTGCCAGCAGCACTTTGGCATCAGCTTCACCTTGGGCTTGTAGGCGTAATTTTTGGGCATCGGCTTCGGCAGCAATACGCAGTGCTTCGGCTCTGTCCAAGGACGCTTGTTTTTCAGCTTCAGCAGCCACAGTCAAAGCGATGGCTTCTTTTTGGGCGGTCTCTTGGGCGGCAATCAGCTCCACCGCCTTGGCACGCTCGGCTCGCTCAGTCTCACGCACGGTGATGACGCTTTCTTCTTCACGCACGGCGGCGGCACGGGCTTTGTCGGGTTGGGGTTTGGCTTCGGACTCGGCACGAGATTTTTCGGCAACGGCGATGGCACGGTCTTGCTCGGCAAGCTCAATGGCTTTTTTGCGTTCTACTTCGGCACGCTCAATGGCTTGCTCTTTTTGAATTTTTTCGTTTTCAATGTCTCTGTCTGCCAAAATGCGTTTTAAGTCCACTTCACGCTCGGCGGCGATTTTTGCTTCTTCGGCTTCTCGTTTTTTGGCAGCTTCTTGCTCGGCAATGCTGGCTTCTTGCTCGGCACGGCGCACGGCAATTTCTCGCTCTTGCTCCAGTTTGGCGTATTCTTCTTCACGCAAAATCTGTAAACGAGTACGCTCGGCTTCTAAGTTTTTGGTTTTGATTGCCAAGTCAGTATCTTGCTCAATGTCGTTGCGTTTTTTGCGACGTACTTCAATGGTTTCAGTCAGTTTGGTCAAACCTTCGGCGTCAAAGGCGTTTTGCGGATTAAAAAATTCAAATGCCGTTTGGTCAAGCCCTGTCAGCGACACCGTCTCAAGCTCCAAGCCGTTTTTGAACAAATCTTCGCTGACCACTTGTTGTACTTTTTGTACAAAATCCACCCGCTTTTCGTGCAGTTCTTCCATTGCCATCTCTGCTGCGACCGCACGCAAAGCGTCCACAAATTTACCTTCTACCAACTCCTTCAGTTCAGAAGGCGACATGGTTTTCATACCTAGCGTTTGGGCGGCAGTGGCGATAGACTCGGCAGACGGCTTGACACGCACATAAAACTCCGCCATCACGTCCACACGCATACGGTCTTTGGTAATCAACGCTTGCTCGGCAGCACGGCGGACTTCTAGGCGAAGTGTGTTCATGTTCACTGGGATAATTTCATGCAGCACGGGCAGCACCATTGCTCCGCCGTTCATGATGACTTTTTCGCCACCAAAGCCAGTACGCACAAAGGACACTTCTTTGCTAGCACGGCGATACAGGCGGGTCAAAATCAGCCCAAGCACCACAAGGGCAACTAAAATCACACCTGAAATGGTTAAAATTGAGATTAGGGTCATGTGTTTTTCCTTTTTGTTCTAAAGTAATTTAAGCCAATGGACTGTGTTAATCCACAAGCACCCCACTGACGTTTTTAATCGCCAAATATTCCACCCCCTGCACGGCAATCAAAATCACCGTTTCGCCTTGGGGTACATCGCCATCACTGTCTAGGCGTGCCATGACATAGTGCGTTTGTCCGTAGCTGTCTTTGACTCTGACTTGGGCGGCACTTTGGGCGCTCATCACCCCGATGACCACCACACCCACACGCCCGACGAGTTCTTTGTCGCTGATGGCGCTGGTTTCGTCTTTGGGTAAGATTTTGTGCAATCCACTTGCCAAGACTCGCACCACAGGCAAACTGACAAACACCATCAACGCTGCTGCTATCACGCTTGGCAAATAAAAACCAAGCAGCTCATGCACCACGCTTTGCATCAGCATACCACCCAAGCCAAACACCGCCAAAAATATCACCATCAACATAAGCAGCGGCACACGCCCAACATACAACCAGCTTAAAAAGCGCACAAACCCACCTGCGTCCACCGCATCAAGCCCAATTTCAGGGTGAGCAGGTTCGCCCAAGCCATCAGGCAATATGCCATCTATCCAGTCATTGATACCGCCCATCATCAAAGACAACACTTCAAGCACAAACAACATCAGCATTAGACACAAAGCAACCATAAAAGCGATGTTTTGTGGGGCGTTAATCAGTTGCCAAAATGCGAGCATGACATTCTCCAAAGCCAAAGTAACTATAAATTGGGTTAATGCTGATGGGTATGCGCTTCGTTTGCGCCTTGCAATTCTTGTTTGACGTGCTCATACTCATGATTGACATCAGCATTGATGGCAATGCCGTGTTCGCTGGCAAGTTTGGTAACTTCATCAACCCCTGCCATATAAGTCGCCAGTGCATTCATCATGTCTTGACCGAACGTTTGCATGGTTTGCAGATCGTTGGCACTTTTTTCACTCAATGCAATAAACGCACGAGCAACTTTCATGATGTCGTTTAGCCCTTGTTTGATTTTGTCCACCGCCGATTTGACTTCGGGCGTATTAAGTTCCATGGCGTTCAGTCTGGTTTGCATGGCTTCAATGAGCGTGATTTGCTGACGCAAAATCTCATCAACCTGCGCTTTGGTTTGGACATTGCTTAACTTTTGTTGTAGTGCTTGTTGGTCTTCAAACAAATGTGACACGTCCGCCATGGCTTGTTGAGTGGTGATGATATCCGCCCTGATTTGCTCTGATGTGGAAGCCGTTTGGGCGACCTGCTCGGCAATCTTGGCTGTTGTATCTTGGACTGAGCTGTCTTCTTGTTTGCCACAGGCGGTCAAGCCCAGCGCCAAAGCCCCAGTCAGTACCACCCCATAAATCAATTTCATCATTTTCCCCCGATTATGACTTATCTAGCTTTTGATGTTTGAGCTGTGCCAAACGTGCTTGTATGTGCTGATTTCGTGTCAACTCTTCTAATTCTTTGAGTGCCGAAAGCTGACTCATGTTGGCGTTGTGTGGCAAATTTAGCCCCGTTTGTCGTGCCATCACCCTATCAAAGGCATTGCCCGACTTTTGTACATTCAAAGCAATGCTGTCAAGATTTGTGCCTGCTTGGACGGTCTGTGATGGCTGACTTCTTTGGTACATTTCAATGGCAGACAGCATTTCACGGTGTTTGGCTTGCAAGGCAAGAATAAAACCTTCCAGCTCTTTTTCTTTTATCACGCAGTCGCTAAGCGTATTTTGTAGCACAGGGATTAGGGCTTCTATGTCCATTTGTCTGGATATGCCTGCCGCTGCCAAATCTTCACGCCCCTGCGATAAGGCTTGAACGATACTGTCAGCAAGCTGTATGTGTTCGGCGTTGTCTTGGGTAAGCTGTTTGGTGATCAAATGTTTTTGTCCCAGCACCTTGCCAAGCTCGGCACGCACTTCATCAATGGCACGCTCAATCTCTCTGATGTTTTCCATCATGACCGCTTGTGGGGCAAGGTCTTCGGCTTTGTCTATCAGTGCATGAAAGCCGCCGCTAAGCAGTCGCCCTACCCGTCCCGATAAAGTTTCACTCATGACTTACTCCTTAGATTTGCTAGATAAAATGATGTGGGCAAGCTTTAGGGTGTTGTCAAGCTCCAAAAGCACCTCATCGTCATAGCCTGCCCCCCGAGCCGTTACCGCAAGCTGTAACACGCTGTCCATCAAGCGCACAATGCGCCACATGACTTGCTTTTCGTAGTCTATCAATGCCGACTTGTCTGCCGTCTGTGGATAGTCCGCCGCCACGGTCGCCACAAGGTCGGGCAATAGCTCAAACACCCGTGCCAAAATGTGTGAATGCACCCCAAGTGCCTTTTCGTGGTGCAAAATCTGATGTTTTGCTCCCGACACGCTGTGTTCACAACTGTGCAAAACCGCCTGATAATCTTGCCCTTGCTCATGTTGCAGGCGAGCTTGTTTGAGCAGTTCACGAATTTTTTCTGACGGGGTGGTAGCTTCAGCAATTTGTAAATCAGCAATAAAATCAATGTCTTCTTGGCTAATGCGCACACTGATAGGAATACGGTTAGACTGTCCCATGGCTTAGTCATCTCTTCGCTAGAATTTCATTTGTATTCATTTGAATACGAATATAATACATAAAATTTCATAACACAATACGTCTTTTGTAAAAAGGCGCATTTTTATGATAAACCCCAAAAAAACCTTGATAAACGGTTATTTTGTCAAGATTTTTTATCAATTTTTTATGAAGTGTAAAAATAAAAAACCGCTTAATCTTAAGCGGTGATGGTGATGGGTGGTGATTGATGGTCAGTCCAAGCAGTCGTCCACATCTACACTGGTCAAACTTTGGACCGCTCTTGGGTGTGCTTTGTCATACACTTTGGTCAAAGAACCAAAATCCACATGGGTATAAATCTGCGTGGTGCTGATGTTGCTGTGCCCCAGCATTTCTTGTACCGCTCTTAAATCGCCACTGTTGGATAACATATGCGACGCAAAACAATGGCGCAAAATGTGGGGGTGCAGGTTTTGCCCAATGCCTGCCATCAGTGCCGATGTTTTTAGCCGAAGCTGCACCGTTCGCCCTGTAATGCGTGTGCCACGTTCGCTGACAAATAACGCCGACGTGTTTTTTTGCCAGACATCACGCAGCGGCAAATAGTCTTTGATGGCGGACACCGCTTTTTTGCCCACTGGGACGATACGCATTTTGCTGCCCTTACCGACCACTCGCACCG
>JBHAZZ010000058.1:0-20906 GCA_041781275.1 Moraxella sp. | reverse complement strand
TTGGGAATATTATTTACCATGTTGTCTGCTCGTGGTGGTGAAGTAAACCATGCCAATTGTAGAGAAGCCATGATATTGATTCGTAATTTATTCCCACAAAAGGACATGTTTAAATTTGCCACGCCTGAGTATCATAAATTTGTTAAATTGGTGAATGGCATTACAGAATGTCCAATGAATGAATTTAATAACAAAATTGATAAGGCATTGCAAGTTTTTAGCTAATGGTGATTGAATAGTTTATTAATTAAGGTGGATTATTATGGGAATTATTGTACTTTTGATGTCTGGATTGATATTGCCAGCCGCACTACTTGCCATATTGCATATATTAGCGATGATTTTTAAATCATTTGAATAGGTTTATGTTGCAAAAGTGTATATAATTTGCTAAAATATAATTACTGCCATAATCTATTTATGGCAGTGGTTTTGAACATTTGGCAACAAAGCCCTGTGTTTTGAACAGTAGGTTTGATGAGAGTTTTTTTAAATGATTAAATTTTCATCAACTTTTTTTAGCATAATTTTTATACCAAAAATTTTTGTTTAAGTCATTAATTTTTAACCACAAATTTGATGATTGCTGTTCAAAACCTACCCCGATTTTTAGGGGTGAGAGCGGAAAACAGCAAAGCACTGCTTTGCCCGCTCGCAAAATATCAAAGATAGCTACTAAATGTGTTAGATAAATACTTTTTGTTTTTTTTTTGACAAAGTTGGTGTTTTTATATTAAGTCATTGTTTATAAAACCACATTGACAAACATAAATACAAGGCTAAAGCGATTTTTGCTTTGGTCTTTTTTATTTTGTAAGCTTACAAATTCATAAATTAATAAAAAAATAATGCATAATATACCCAAGTTAAATCAATTCAATAAATAGTTGGAGTATATAATGCGTAAGATGATTAAAAACGCCTATCAAGTGATGTACACTCAAGGATTTAAAGGAATTTATCACAGCTTTATTAAACAATTTGTTCACGATGTGCTGATAAGCCGTCAAAAATTTATTCACCATACCCATCGTATGACTTTGCCCCTGCAATACCAAAATGAAGCCATCTTTTTTGTGATATGGTTTATGGATTGGATTGCGACGACATTTTTTGTGGATATTGCCGCAGAATTTAATGATTAAAAACAAAATTAATGGGCTTGACAATAAATAACCCCACAAAACTCTAAATATTTTATACCATGTTAATAAGGAATCATGATGACAACCTATTTTATCACCCGTCATACAGGAGCGCTGCAATGGGCTTTGGCAAATCAAGTGCATTTTGATTGTCATTTGCAGCATTTAGATGATTTTGGCGCATTACGTCATGGCGATGTGGTGATTGGCACGCTGCCTATTAATATGGTTTACCAAATTAATCAATTGGGCGTGCGTTATATTCATTTGTCTTTGGAAATTCCGCCATCGCTGCGTGGGGTAGAGCTGACTACCGAACAGTTAATTGCGTGTAAAGCGACTTTAGAAGAGTTTAAGGTAATAAAATTATAAAATTTAAAAATTCCATCAAATTCATTTCTTTCTAAAAAGAAACATCTATTTACAATTTAACCATAGAAAATATACTGCCAAATTTATTATTATAAGTTTGCCCAAAATGTGATTTGGGTATTGTTTTATTTTTAATGATAAAAGGTGATTAATGATGAAACACAAAGTACTAAAAGTAGCAATGATGACACTATTGGCGATGTCTGGCTTTGCTCATGCTGCCGAGCAGTCCGATCCCCACGAAGCCCGTCAAAATACCGTCAGCCAAAAGACCGTAAAATTTGTTTGTCAAAATAACAAAAAGCTGAGTGTAACTTTTGGGTTTAATCAACAAAAATTGCCAACCTATGCGCAAGCACATCTCAATGGCAAGACACGTTTTATGCCAATCAACCTAAATCGCAGTGATAATGTCAGTACCGTATTTGGCGATGAAAATAATTTTAGCCTAATGGCGGGAGAAATTACCAAAGCCAATGTACATCAGGCAAATTTCAACATACAAAGCCCTGCCAGCGAAATCCTTTATAAAGGCTGTCGCCCCGCAAAACGCTAATGCACTGATTTTATTTTGATAAAATAAACAGCTTCATTTTGGTATGGAGCTGTTTTTTTTTGTTGGGCGGATTTTACGCTGACATTAATGAATGCACGCCACGTTTGACAGATGGCGCAATGATGGTAAAATACCAAAACAATGGGCGTAACCTGTGTGGACTGGGTTTAAGCCAAAGACGGTTAAAATTTTTGTTGAAAGTTTGCAAAATTAAAATCAAATGAGTACACCCAACAAGGGTGTGTTTTTTATTTTTAGTGTAAGATTCGGCAAATTTCAAAAATCTAATAAAATCAACTGGATAAATGTTATATGATTTTAATGATAGATAATTATTGCAGTTTTACCTACAACATTGTGCAATATTTTGGCGAATTGCAGCAGGACGTGGTGGTAAAGCGTAACGACGAAACCACGCTTACTGAGATTGTTCAGCTTGCCCCAAGCGCCATCGTGCTAGGGCCGGGGCCTTGTACGCCCAGTGAAGCCAAGCTGACGCTAGAGATTCTGCAAGAATTGGGTGGGCGAGTGCCTATTTTGGGCGTGTGCTTGGGTCATCAAGCGATAGGTCAAGCCTTTGGCGGTAAGGTGGTCAAAGCTGGCAAAGTCATGCACGGCAAACTTTCTGCTGTTTATCATACAAAGCAGAGCGTGTTTGTGGATTTGCCCAATCCTTTTAATGCCACCCGTTATCATTCTTTGGTGATTGATAAAGACACCTTGCCACAGTGCCTTGAAGTAACGGCATGGACACAAAACGCCGACGGCAGCACAGAAGAAATCATGGGTGTGCGCCACAAAACTTTGGACATTCATGGCGTGCAATTTCACCCCGAGTCTATTTTGAGTGAATTTGGCTATCAGTTGTTTAACAATTTTTTGGCGATGTATGGCTTGGCAAAATTAACCAACGACCAATTACCCCAAGTAGGATAAATTAAGCGAAAAAGACGATGAAACCAGTTGATCAATTAAATGATGATGAAATTTTGGGTATTTTAACGCAAAATTTGGCGCAGCTTACTCAAAAAAAGACTCTAAGCACCGACGAAACAGAGCGTTTGATGACTCTAATCATGTCTGGCAAATGTCCTGATGTGCTGTTGTCGGCGATTTTGGTGGCGTGGCGTATGAAAGGCGAAAGCATTGGCGAGATTGCCGCTTGTGCCAAAATCATGCGACAATTTTGCCACAAAGTAACGGCTCATGGCGATAACGTGGTGGACATCGTGGGAACAGGTGGCGATGGGGCGAATTTGTTTAATGTATCCACCGCCAGCAGTTTTGTGGTCGCAAGCTTGGGTGCAAAGGTCGCCAAACATGGCAGTACGGGTGTGTCTAGCAGTTCTGGAGCGTCTGATTTATTGGCGCAAGCAGGGGTAAATTTGCAGTTATCGCCCGAGCAACTGGCGCAGACGTTAGAAAGTCAAAATATGTGCTTTATGTTTGCACCCAATCATCACCCCGCCATGCGTCATGCCAAAAATGTGCGTGCCATGCTAAAAATGCGAACCATCTTTAATGTGCTAGGACCTTTAACCAATCCTGCGTCCGCCCCCAATACCTTGCTTGGGGTGTTTGACCAAATGTGGTGCGAAACTTTGGCGGCAGCACTGGGTGAATTGGGCAGCCGTCATGTGTGGGTGGTGGCAAGCGATGATGGTTTAGATGAAATCAGCTTGGCAAGTGCCACCAAAGTTGCCGAATTTAAAGATGGTAAATTAACCACATTTTATATCACCCCTGAAGCGTTTGGCGTGCCACGTCAGTCATTGGACGGACTTGTGGTGTCATCGCCCCAAGAAAGTTTTATGTTGATACAGCAAGCTCTAGACCCCAACTTTGACGACGCACGCACCAACAAAGCAAGAGACATCATCGCCTTAAATGCGGGTGTGGCTTTGTATTTGTCGGGTGTGGCAGACAGCCCCAAAGCAGGGGTAGCACTTGCCAAATCAAGCATACAAAGCGGTCAGGCCATGCAAAAAATGCACGATTTTGCCGCCTTTACCCAAACAGTGAATTAGGACATCAACCATGACCACCCCAACCATTTTGCAAAAGATTGTTGCCACCAAAGCCCAAGAAGTCGCCCAAGCCAAAAGTAAGCGCAGTTTGGCATATTTGCAAGAACACGCCAAAAATCACACCCCTAAAGGTTTTGCCAAGGCGTTACGCCAAGTAGATACCAAACAAGGCAAAATCGGTGTGATCGGTGAAATCAAAAAAGCGTCCCCTTCCAAAGGGATTATTTGTACAAATTTTGACCCAAAAGTCCATGCCGTGGGTTATGAAAAAGCAGGGGCGACGTGTTTGTCGGTGCTGACTGATGTGCAGTATTTTCAAGGCAGTGATGAGTATTTGCTTCAGGCACGCAGTGTATCAACTTTACCTGTACTGCGTAAAGATTTTATGATTGATGAGTATCAAATCGTGGAATCGGCATTTTTGGGGGCGGATTGTATTTTGTTGATCATGGCGTGCCTAGACGATGAAACGGCTGCCAAACTTCATGCGACTGCTTTGGCGTATGACCTAGACGTACTGATAGAGACGCATGACGAGCAAGAAGTAGAGCGAGCCTTAAAATTGCCACATTCGCCCCATAACATCTATGGCATTAATAACCGTAATTTAAATACGTTTGATGTGGATTTGCAAACCAGTATTACCTTGGCGGACAAATTGTATCAAGCCTTGGGAGATGGTGCGCTGGTGGTAACCGAAAGCGGCATTCATGGCGTAGACGATGTGCATTTAATGCAAAGACACGGCATTCATCATTTTTTAATTGGCGAACAGTTTATGAAAACTGACGATGCAGGGCAGGCATTATCTCAGCTACTTGCAAATATATAAGCCAATAACACCGTCATGAATCCATATCATGGATAATGACTAAAACCCAATTAAAAATTGGGTTTGTTTTTTTTATAAATTTTAAGGAATACGAAAATGTCCTGTGATTTTAAAACGAAATAGGATATTTTCTTCTTTGGTGCCAGCGCCGATATTATGAATGATGAGCGGCGTGCCAGCTACTGTTTTGTCGGAAACAATGCCAATATGCACCAGCCCTTTGCCCAAATCCCAAGTAACAATATCGCCTGCTTTATAAACGCCGTCTTTGACTTCATAGCCTTTGCGTTTAAAATAAGTGGCAATGTTGGGGACACGGCGATGGTCGATGTTTTTGTCGGGAGATTTTAGCCCCCATTTTTTGGGGTAGGCGTGGAAATTCTTTTTCATGTCTTCATGGATCAGCTGTTGCAAATCCATGTTTTGTCCACGCAATGCCCGTACAACCACATCCGTGCAAACGCCTTTGGAGATTGGCACGTCGCCCATGGGGTAGCTAAGTTTGGTGTAGGCAGGGTCATAGGCGAGCGTTTTGCCGATTTGGCTGCGAGCGTCCGTTACCAGTTTTTGTGCAGAAATTGCCCATGCAGGTATGGCAACTAACAAAGCAGCGGCGAATGTCAAACAGCGCAGTAAGTACATAAAAACTCCCGATGATAGGTTGGTCAATGCTTATTCACTATCATAACATCATGTTATTTGATGGGATAAAGCATAAAATGATGATGAGTTGGTACAAAAATAAAATTCTTTTGTTTAAAAAAATTAGCGACCAACAGCAAATCAAATAACGCAATTTAAGCGGTGATTAAGTCTTTTAAAACTTTTGGCTGCCATAAATTATCTCAAAGTTTTTTATAAAAGGGCGATTGACGCTTTTATGTCCATAAATAAAACTTGAGCATGACTATATTATTGATGACAAAAAAGGTTTAATCAATAAATTGGCGTCAGTGCGTGCATCAATGGCAGACAATAAAGCATACGCCCCAATGAATTTACGGCTGATGAACATCATTTCTTTGGGGGGTAGGGTAAACTCCAAAGATGTCATGCCGTTTTTGGCTTTGGACATGACCCTTGCATAAAGATCGCTGTTTGCCCAGATGTAACAGTGATTGTCCAAACGGCTTTTGTCTGTTAGGCATTGGGGATTGGCAAAGGGCTCGCACGCCAACAAAAACACGTCTGCCATGTCGTCTTTGGGTTTGCTGTTTAATTTGTCAAAAAATTCGTACCCTGTCATGGCGTTTTTCATCATGGTTTTGTCTTGATAAAAGCCTGCGGTCAGTAAGTTTTTGGCAATGCCAAGCAGTTTATCATCAAATTGCTTAATCGCTCCAAAGTCCAACAAAACCAATTTATCGGGCGTATCACCATCGCCAAGTCTGACCAAATAATTGCCAAAATTGGGATCGGTTTGCATTTCTCCCCATTCAAAAATTTCCCGAATGACGATACTGATTGCCAGTTGTCCCAAATGATTGCGTCTGTGCTGTGATAGATTGGCAAGGCTGGGGTGGCTTAAATGAACCCCATCTTCGTAGCTCATGCACAGCAGACGATCGGTAGAATAATTGTCATAAATGGTAGGTACGACATAATTGGGGTTGTCTGCCAAATGCTGGGCAAAACGTTTGGTGGTTTGGGCTTCTAGGGCGTAATCCACTTCACGGTGTAGCAATTCTTTGACTTCTTCAAACCATGCGTCCAAAGATTTGGTTTGGGGAATAAGATTGGTGGCGCTTAGTAACGACTTAAAAAGCGATAAATCGGCATCAATGGCGTTTGCCACATTGGGGTATTGTACTTTGAGTACCACGCTTTTTCCAGTGTACTTATGTACTGCTTTATGCACTTGGGCTAGACTTGCTGTGCCAATGGGGGTACGTTCAATGTCAAAATCATGAATGCGTTCGCCTAATTCATGTTTGATGGCTTCATAGATGACGTGCCACGCTAAGGGGGCGGTGCTGTCGTCTAGGGTGTGTAGTGCTGAGACGATTTCACTGGGCAACATATGTTCGCCGTATAAAGCCAGCATTTGTCCCACTTTGACCACGGAGCCTTTGAGTTTACCCAGTTCTTGCACCAAATAAAGCGCTTGCTCTTGCATTAGGGCAGATTGTTGGCGTTCTTTTTCTTCAGCGCTCAAAAATAGACCTGCCATGCTGTTTTTTGCCCAATTTTTGCCAATGGTGAGTGATGTTTTGGCGATGGACAAACGACGTTGCAAGGGGGAAGTTTTTAGGGTATCTAAAGGCTTGGTCATGGTTTGATGAATAAAAACTTAATGTGGTGTTGGTTGATTTTAAAACAGACCGTATTAAAAACAATATAAAGACAACTTGCCCCCATGTAAATACACTAGGGCGTATTGACATTTCACACGCCTTAAGAGAAAGTTGAATGTTAAGGCTTTAGACGTGCTTTTGGTGAAAAATAAGCCAAATCTTGCCTTTTGTCGTTAATAAACTTGCCAATATTATCCTATTGCCTTCGTTTATTGCCTAAAAAGACGAGCGTTTATCTAAATTTTTCACGCAAATTGAAACGTCAATACACCCTAGGGGCAAATCATCGCCGATATAAATACAGGTTATGAGCGTCCAATCGCACGCCAACCAATATCACGGCGGAACTGCTTGCCTGCAAAATCAATGGCGGCGATGGCGTTTAGGGCACTTTCTTGGGCGGTTTTGATGTCATCGCTTAGGGCAGTAACGCATAAAACCCGACCACCTGCGGTAACGATATTTTCGCCATCTGCTTTGGTGCCAGCGTGGAACACTTTGATGTCATCACCAAATTGGGTGTCCAGTCCTGTAATCACATCGCCATTTGAGCTGCTTTCAGGGTAACCACGACTTGCCAGTACCACACCTAGGGCAACTTTGTCTGACCATTTGGCAGCGCTTGGCAATTTACCATCAAGTCCAGCTTGGATTAAGTCCACCAAAGAGCTTTCAAGGCGCATCATGATGGGCTGGGTTTCAGGGTCGCCAAAACGGCAATTAAACTCAATCACATAAGGGTCGCCTTTGTCATCAATCATCAGCCCTGCGTACAAAAATCCCGTATAAGGCGTGCCATTGGCTTTCATGGCGTCCACCACAGGGCGGATTACTCGCTCAATGACTTTGGTATGAACGCTGTCTGTAACCACAGGCGCAGGAGAGTACGCCCCCATACCGCCTGTATTAGCGCCCGTATCGCCTTCAAAAATGCGTTTGTGGTCTTGACTGGTCGCCATCGGTAGGATATTGTCGCCATCAATCATACAAATAAATGACGCTTCTTCACCGCTTAAAAATTCTTCAATCACCACACGGCTGCCTGCGTCCCCAAATTTGTTGCCAGAAAGCATATCATCAATCGCCCCAAAGGCTTCTGCTTCATTCATGGCAACCACCACGCCTTTGCCTGCTGCCAAGCCATCTGCCTTGATGACAATGGGCGTGCTTTTTTGGCGTACAAAGTCTTTGGCGCTTGCTACTTCGGTAAACACTTGATAAAAGGCGGTAGGAATGCCAACCTTTTGCATAAATTCTTTGGCAAAGGCTTTTGAGCCTTCCAGTTGGGCGCAGTATTTGCTAGGTCCCCACGCCTTAATGCCTGCCGCTCTTAAATCGTCCACAACGCCTGCCACCAAAGGCGCTTCAGGGCCAACCAGCACAAAGGCAACATCATTTTTTTGACAAAAATCAATCACCGCACTGTGGTCGCTGACCGTCAAAGCAACGTTTTGCAATTTGGGTTCGTTTGCTGTCCCTGCATTGCCTGTGGCAACAAAAATGGTATTAACTTTCTCATCTTTGGCGCACGCCCACGCCAGTGCGTGTTCACGTCCGCCCGTGCCAAGTACTAAAATATTCATGATTGACCTTTTGACAAAAGAAAAATTGCCCTATTGTAACAAAAATTGGGATAAAAGTCGCTACAAATACTTGCTTGCTTCTCGTATGCTAAGCCGTGCCATGTTGGCTTTGTGCTGTGCGATAAACTGACGTACCCAATCAGCATTGGTTTTGCTGTAGTCTCTTAACGCCCAACCGATGGCTTTATTGATAAAAAATTCTTGACTGCCCAAATTATTTAAAATGATTTGCTCAAGCAGCTTGGTGTTTGTGCGCTCTTTGCGTAAAAGCTGATGATCGATGGCAACCCGTCTAAGCCAAAGATTATCGTCTGTACTCCATGCCAGTAGCGTATCATTAACGGCAGGATAGCGCAAAGCAACGTCGCCGACAATGCGGTCAAGCGTGTCTATGCTGTCCCACCATGATTTATGAAGGATAAGCTGTTTTAATTGAGGAAGGTCATCATCGGTCAAAAGGTGTTTGCGGTTTTGTAAATACATTAAGGCGCAATATTGAAGCTCACGATAAGCACATTGCCAGCAATCTGTAATAAATTGCCAGTGTATTTTTGTGCTGTTGTCTTTTTTATTGACATTTACCCAAGGTTTGGTAAGGTGGGTTAAGGTGGGTTTATCAATCCCCAAAAACTCAAAATGATGTTTCATATAAGCTTTCATGGATAAAGAGCGTTCAGGATTTTTATGCTGATTTAGGGTGTGTAATAGGGCGTGATAATCAGGTAGGGCGTTCATTGTGATTTGGGTGGCAGATTAAACTTTTTAAGTGATAAAATGATTAAAGGATAAATAAAAATCATCATGATTAAGCGTGGCGTTTTTTAAAATTTATGGTGTAATTCTTTTCATCGCCAAATTTTTCTGCAACGATAAAGCCATATTCGTTTACCAAAGAAATTAATTCGTCCATGCTCATTTTGTCAGCGTCGCCCATGCCTTCAGAAATGGACAAACGCCCGTTGGGTGATAAAAGGCGATAAAACTCTGTTAGGTACGCCCCTTGATTTGCCACTTCGCCCAGCACCGTTACAAGGACAATGCGGTTAAACGTTTCATCGGCAAATTTAAAAGCGTCGCCATCACACAGATAATATTCTGCATTGCTAATTTTTTGTTTTTCAAGGCGTTTTTTGGCGATGTCTAGCATTTCTTGTTGAATGTCGCACAGCACCAAGCGACCTTGGGGCACGCTTTTGGCAAGTGCAGGGCTAAAATAGGCAGGGCCGCAGCCCACTTCTAGGACGTGATGGGCGGGATTTAGCGCAAGGCGAGACACCAAAAGTTTGGGCGACAATGTCAAATTGCGTATGGGAATCAACAAACTAAAGGCAAGCTCATGGGGAAAGACGCTACCTTTGTCATTTAAGGCGTGAAAAATACGACAAAGGCGCTGATAGGTATGCTTGGCGGTCTTGAACATTTATACAACTTCCAAAACATACCGTTCGTCATCAATGCCTACCGTCAAGCGATCGCCACTGATAAGCTGTCCCACCCCTTTTGGTGTGCCTGTAAAAATCAAATCCCCTGTATTTAGCCCATATAAGTCATCTAAATAATCTGCCAAATCTTCAAGGCGGTACATCAGTTTGGCGGTGCTGTCATTTTGGCGCATTTCGCCGTTGATGGTTAGGCTTAGATGATAATGATGGTCGGGCATAAAGGGGCTAAACTCACCAACCCAACAGGCATTTTTAAATCCCTTTGCTTTAAGCCAAGGTAAGCCTTTTTGTTTACAAATGTCCTGCACATCACGAGCGGTCAAATCCAAACCCACCGCCGTATGAGTAATTTTGCCGTCTTGGACGTATAGCACAAGTTCGGTTTCATAGTGAACATTGTTGGAAAATTTGGGTAATTGCAGGATATTGCCCGTGCATAAACTGCTGTTTGGCTTAAGAAACACCAAAGGCTCATCAGGCACGGCATTTCCCAGTTCATGAATGTGCTCTACATAACTGCGACCCACACAATAAATGGTATTAATTGGCAATGTGGTTTTGTCTTTTAGATGAATGTGGGGCATAAAATTTCCTAACGGATAATGATGGTATGACTAAATCATTTGGGTTTATCAATGGCGCATAATACATTTTTTTAGGGTTTGTGATGATTGATAAACTAAATGGGTTTTTTTAAATATTAAGTGTCGCTTAGGCAGTGTTCGCTAATCAGTGCCACCAAATACGGATAATAATACACAGGTAAATCATGCCCCATGCCTTCTACCGCCACAAATCGGCTATTTTTGATGGTTTTGGCAAGCTGTTTACCGTGGCTTTGGTGAATTAATCCATCTTTATCGCCGTGAATGATGAGTGTTGGAGTGGTGATTTTTTTGGTGTACGAAAGTAGCGATCCTGTTGCCAAGATGGCGTTCATTTGTTGCGCCATGCCTTGCGGGTGAAAGTCTCTTTGGTAGCGTTTGTGAGCCACCGCCCGAGTGCCTTTGATGTCCAGATGACCGGGTGAACCAACCGCCGTCATAAACCACACGGCATGACGCACCATGTCCCTTTCTGAATAGCTTGGCGGACGGCGAAAAAAGGTAGAAAACTGCTTGGGTTTGGGCAGTCTTAAAAAGGCACGATTGCTGCTGCTAAATATCAGTACCAATTTGTTCACTCTTTCGGGATTGGTGGCACAAATGATTTGACATATCATGCCGCCCATGCTTGCCCCAATTAAATTCACTTTGGAAAAGCCTAAAGCGTCAATCAGTCCTAACACGTCTTTTGCCATGTCATCAAGTTTATAAGGTACTTGTGTATTTTTATTACCGATACCGATTTGATTTTTGGCAATCATGCTAAAAATGCTGGTGCGAGAGAGCATTTTTTCACTGTGAATTTTGGTGGAAAGCCCCGTATCACGATTGTCAAAACGCACCACAAAAAACCCTGCGTCCATAAATTGCTTAAGTAGGGTATCAGACCAAAACATCATCTGCGAACCAAAACCCGCCACAAAAATCAACGGCGGATTATTGGGGTCGCCACCTGCTTCTACGCACAAGCTGATTTGATCGCTGACGGCGATTTGCGCTTGGTATAAGTCGGGCGAAATGTCGGACGGTTTCCAATCAATATTTTTAAAACGTTGCCAACTTTCGGGCAAAACACTGGGAAGTGTGCGAAAAATATCATTCATAAGCGAATAATTTTGGGAAGTGGGTTTGGGTCAGTGGGGCGTTTACTGATTAAATTTCAACCATTTCAAAATCTTCTTTACCCACACCGCATTCAGGGCAGGTCCAGTCGTCAGGAATGTCTTCCCAACGTGTGCCAGCAGGTAAGCCCTCTTCGGGGCAGCCAAGCGCTTCATCATAAATCCACCCACAAACGACACATTGATATTTTTTCATGACAAATTCTCTTCAATAGACTAAAGAAAGTGGCCTTTTGGAAAGCCACCGAGTTTATAACCTTATAAGTCTACATTTGTTGGCTGTTTTTGTAAAGGTATTTTATTTAACATATTGATTTTAATAAAATTATTACCTTTATTACTGTAATTGTTTGGCGAGTGCTTGTCTTGCTTGTACAAAACCATCTATCCCTTTGATTAATAAAGCATTTAAGGGGTGATTGTCTTGGGCTTGGCTAAATTCATCAAAGGTTAGGGCGCAAGGCTTGGTGTTTAGATGTTCGCTTGGGCTAAGAACACGGTGAACGTCTGTATTCATTGCGGACAATTCATCAAGCAAAGCAGGAGAAATGGTCAAAAGATCGCACCCTGCCAAGGCGAGAATTTGGGCGCTGCTACGGAAACTTGCCCCCATGACTTCGGTGTGATAGCCGTGCGTTTTATAAAAATTGTAAATGGCTTTGACGGAGTTTACGCCCATGTCATCACTGATGGCGATGTCGGTTTTTTGTTCGTGTGCCTTTTGCCAGTCGGTAATGCGACCCACAAAAGGAGAAATCAAAGTAACGCCAGCGTCTGCACAGGCACGGGCTTGGGTGTCGGTAAACAGCAGGGTTAAATTGCAATGAATGCCTTGTTTTTCTAGGATTTCGGCGGCTTTGATGCCTTGCCAAGTAGCGGCGATTTTGATCAAAATGCGTTGGGGTGATACGCCCAAATCATCGTAACGTTGTATGAATTCTAGGGCTTTTTTGACCGTGCCATCGGTGTCAAAAGACAAGCGAGCATCTACTTCGGTGGAAACACGTCCTGTGATGTGGGTCAAAATTTCTTTACCTAGGGCGACTGTCAAGGTGTCAATGGCGACATCGGTGTCTAGTCCTTTGGTGCTGGCGATAAGCTCGTCGTGTTCACCACTGGCAAAGGCAGCAGTGATAAGGCTTGGGTTGGTGGTGGCATCAATGGGTTTTAGGCGTTTGATGGCGGACAAATCGCCTGTGTCGGCAACGATGGTGGTCAATTTGGCAAGTTGAGATAGGGTAGTCATAAGTGTATTTTCTGTTGGGATAAATGAGTTAAGGTATCACATTTGGGCAAGTTTGGCAAAGTCAAAAGTGGGATAATCTTGTATTTGTCTGTCCAAAGTGTATTTTCTTTGGTAAAACTGTTAGAATACTCAAGTTTATGTATTTTTGAGAAATTTATGACACAAATCACAAAACACATTGTTATTGTTTATCATTCTAATTATGGACATACTCGTCGTGTGGCACACGCCATCGCACAGGGCATTAATACGGTGTCGGGCGTGCAAGCAGAAACGCTAGACATCGCAAACCTAAACGAATCGGCATGGACAGCGATGGATCAAGCGGATATGTTGGTATTTGGTACAGCGGTGTATTTGGGCGGCGTAACGGCAGATTTTAAAGCATTTATGGACAGCACGTCCAAACGTTGGGTGGAGCGTACTTGGCAGGGCAAGCTGTCGGCAGGGTTTGCCAATTCTGGCGGTTTAAGCGGGGATAAGCTGGCGGTATTGCAGAGCCTTTGTTTGTTTGCCATGCAGCACGGCATGAATTGGGTGGGCTTGCCCCTTGTGCCAACAGGCAGCAGCGAGCAGGATCTGAACCGTTTGTCGTCTTTTTTGGGGCTGATGACGCAGTCGCTAGACGCACCGCCTGATGTTACCCCGTGTCAAGGAGACATGGATACGGCGGTTTGGTTTGGACAGCATTTGGCAAAAACAGTGCTCAATTATCACCCAAACTAGGCAACCTGAATTTGGGGGAAATTTTTTTGAAGAGATTATCTTTTGGGCGATAAATGCTGTCAATTTTAAATATTGATAAGCTGTGGCAAAAAAGGATCTAGACCATCTTTTGCCAAAATCTGGCTTTTAAAGCGTAAAAAAAGACCAATCAAAAAACGCCCTAAACCACTCTTTTAATTTAAACCATTTTTTTTAAAACCATTCTTCTAGGATAAAAAAAGGTTCGCTAGGTGCAGACGGCTGATGGCAGTTTGTCGGCAGGCGTGCCTGTTGTGGGCTGGTGTTTTCGTCTGTGTTTTGGTTATTTGCTGCCTTTTGGGGCGGTGTTTTTGGGCTTTGGCATGCTTTTTTTTGGGCAAGTCTTGCCAGCTGCGTGGCGGTGGGATTTAGTGTGATGGGAATGGGCTGTGGCGCAGTCTGTATGTGCTGACACCCCGACAGTAGCACCACAAAAGCCCCTGCCGTCTTGACGGCTACAGACTTAACACCCGTAGTCATACGCTGTTTATGACCCATATCACCCATCACTTTTGCCACTTTTAAGTTGCTTACATTAGTTATTGCCACGAGACCAAGTGGGTTCACGCACCGTGCCTTGCGTGGCAATGCTGAACGATTGTCCTGTTTTTAGGGAACGAATGGTCATCTGCCCCCGACCGCCTTGGTACGATGAATAAATAATGCGGTTGGAGTTGGGAGAAAAACTGGCAGATTCGTCAATGCCTGTTGCCCCAATGGTGGTTGAGCCGCCGCCTGTGGTGTTGGCGACAATCAAGCTTCTGCCTGACACATAGGCGATTTTGTTGCCGTCTGGACTAATGCGTGGGCTGGCAGCTTGTCCCCGACCGATGGGTGAAATTTGTCCAGTGTATAGGTCGTAGCGGTACAGCTTGGGCGTGCGTGAACCATTGTCGGCACTGAACACAAAAGAGCGACCATCAGCAGTATAGCTTGGTGAGTTTTCAGCGCCGACCATGTTGGTCAATTTGCGTAATTGGCGTGAACCCAAATTTAGCTGATAAATGGCAGGGTCATTATTTTCATGACTGCCCGAAAACAGCAAACTTAAACCATCGGGCGAAAAAGATGGGCCTAAGTTGTTGCCTTTGTAGGGGGTAACCACTTGGCTGCCACCGCCTGTGGCGCTTTGTACATGAATGACGGGAAAGCCGTTGGGTTTTTGGACGGCGTAGGCAAGGCGTGTACCATCGGGCGACCACGCAGGGCTAAAAATAGAGCCTTGTTCGCGAAATAAGGTACGGACGTTTTGCCCGTCTGCGTCCATGACTTTTAGGGTGGAAATTTTGTTGCGACCTGTGCCTGTTTCTTCTACATAAGCAATTTTACCTGAAAAATCGCCTTTTTCGCCTGTGATGATTTCATAGATTTTATCGCTGACCACATGAGAAGCGTGGCGTAAGGCACTGGCATTGTTGTCGGCAAGTTGGGTTTGTGTGCCCATCATTACCCGACCTGTGGCAATTTCAATCACTTCAAACACGATGGCGACTTTCCCGCCTGCGCTTGGGCTGACTTGTCCTACCACCACATAATTAAAGCCTGACGCTTGCCATGCGCTAAGGTTGGGGTTGATTTGGGCGGATGAATGGGCGTTGCTGCTGGGCAGGTTTTGACTGGTGGTTTTTAGTTCGGTATGCTGTAAGTCATTGACCACCACGCTGCTGACCGTGCGATCGTTGGCAAAGGGCACAAAAGCGATTTGGTAGGGATTTTGGGCGACGGTTTTACGAATGTCAAACACCACTTCGGGCTCTTCGTACTGCGTGCCATATTGTACTGCCCCATATTGAGCAAAACTGACCGTGCTGACCAAAACGGCAGACATGGCGATCAAGGTGCGATTAAGTTTCATGATAAGTTCCTTGGTAAATCTTTGGTGTTGGTGTGTCCATCGGTGGCTAACGGCTCAATCTGCATAAAAATTGATGGCAAATGATGTCATCACCCCTGACGCTTCAGGAAACGGAGCAGCAGCACGAATGGCGCTTTCTAAAGAATCTTGCAGTTCTTTGTCGCCTGAACCTGCCTGAATGGATTTTAAGTTGCCACTGGCGTCAATGCGTATGGTAACGGATAGGCGTTTGCCGGCAAGTCCACTACTGGGCGACCAATTTCTTTCAATGCGTTCTTGAATGGCGGCAATGATGGCGTTTTTGTTGCTGCCTGATGAATTGCTGTTTGATGTGCCTTGATTGCCGGCATTGGCGTGAGTTGATGAATTGCCTTGGACGCTTGGTGTGCGTGGGCTGTCATCACTGGCGGTGCTTTCATTGCTTGATGTGGCAGACTCTTGGCGTTGGGTTTTGGCTTGTTCTAGGGCTTTACGGTTTTCTTTGGCGATGTCGTCGTTGCTGCGTTCTTTGCTAGACAGCTCATTGACTGCTTGCTGTCTGGCTTTGTCTTCTGCGTCATAAGCTTCTTTTTGGGCGGAAAATTCAGACAGTATTTCATCGTCCAACGCTTTGGCATAAGCTTTCATTTGTTCTTGGTAAGCTTGTTCTTTGGCGGACAAATCGCTTTGGTAATCGGTGGTTTGACTGCGGCTGTCTGGCACATCAACCACGCTTTGGGCGGATTGGTTTTTGGCATAAGCTTTGGCAATTTGGGCTTTGGCGTCTGCTAAGTCGCCTGCCGAAGCAAGACTGGTTTGTATGCTGACCACTTCGGGCAAGGGTTTGTGCTGTGCCAAAAAAAAGATACCAGCAATCAGCCCGCCATGTATCAACAAACTGACACAAGTGGTCAATAGGGCGCTGGGTTCTTTGACGGCTGACTGTGACATTTATTTTTTGCTCGTGGTGGGTTGTCCGCTAAGTAGGGCAACTTTGGTGATGCCTGCTCCTTGTACCTGCGCCATCAGACGCATGACGGTACTATAAGAGTTGGCTTCATCGGCGTTAATCATGACTTGCAAGCGACTTTCGCCATCGGTGCTGTGTTGTTTTGCCAAATCGCTAAGTAATAAAGAAAGTTCCGCTTCGCTGACTGCTTTATCTATGGCGTGTTCATGGCTGACAAACAGTTTGCCATCGGCTTGCATGGAGATGATGACGGGGGTCAGTTCGCTTTTGGCGACATTGCTGGTTTTGGCGCTGGGCAAATTGACATCAACCCCTGTGGTCAGCATGGGCGCAGTTACCATAAAAATAACCAATAGCACCAACATGACATCAATGTATGGCACCACATTCATGTCGGCGTTTAGGGATTTTTTGTGGCGGCGGTAAGGGTTTTGGCTCATGCTGCGCTGCCTGTTTGGTGATTTTGTTGGGCAAATACCCCTGTCAGTTCTTCACAAAAAAGTGAACGACTTTCGTACAGTGCGTTGGCTTTGGCAGTAAAATGGTTAAAGGCAAGACTGGCAGGAATGGCGGCAAATAAACCGATGGCGGTGGCAATCAAGGCTTCGGCAATCCCTGGGGCAACCGTGGCAAGGCTGACGCTGTCGGCTTCAGAAAGTCCGATAAAAGCGTTCATGATCCCCCACACCGTGCCAAACAGCCCAATATAAGGCGAAATAGAACCAATGCTGGCAAGGGTGGCAATGCCTTTTTCTAAGATGGCTTGCTGACGACCCAAAGCCACCCGAAATTTACGTTCTACGGCTTGCAAAATGTGTTCATGGCTTGCCCCGTTTTTTTGTGATTTTAAAAATTCGTCATAGCCCACATAAAACACTTGTTCAAGCCCTGTGTGTTCGGACTCTCGGGCAACGGCTTGGTACTGTTTGTTTAGGCTGTTGCCACTCCAAAACCACGCTTGAAATTCATCATCAAATTTGTGGGCTTGGCTTAATTTGATCCATAAACGAGCTATCAGCACCCAACCGACAAACGATAAGGCAACCAATAACCCCATGACCCCTTTGACCAAAGGGCTGGCTTGCAAAATCAACTCTAAAACGTTTAATTGGGTTGTCATCTTTTAAAATAAAATTACAAAAGCTTTATTATATAGTTTTTCGCCTTTTATTAAAACACATTTAGCCATAAGATATTGTACTTAAATGGTAAAAACCGCTAAAATAGCCTATTTTACGACTGATTGACCTATGACAATAAAAAATTTTAAAATTTCCACCCCTTTGGTCTTGGCAAAAGACAAACATTACATCCATCGTTTGCGTCAAGAATTAAAAACCCTACAAGGCACGGCAAAAGACAAAAAACAAGCTTATCTGGACTTAGTGATAGAACGTTCTATGGGTGCGGTGCTAGAACGTCAAAACAGCATACCCAGCGATTTGCCCCAAAAGCTCAATCCAGAACTGCCCGTAACTGCCCAAGCCCAAACCATCATTAAAGCCATCAAAGAACACCAAGTCATCATCGTGGCAGGCGAGACAGGTTCGGGCAAAACCACACAGCTTCCTAAGCTTGCGCTTTTGGCAGGGCGTGGCTTGACAGGGCAAATTGGGCATACTCAGCCCAGACGTTTGGCGGCTCGTACCGTGGCGGAGCGTATCAGTGAAGAGCTTGGCGAAAAGCTTGGGCAAACGGTCAGTTTTAAAGTGCGTTTTAGTGAAGACGGCAGTAAGCAGTCGCTGATCAAACTGATGACCGATGGGATTTTGCTGGCGGAATTGTCGCACGATAAATTTTTGACCAGATATGACACCATCATCATTGATGAAGCCCATGAACGCAGTCTAAACATTGATTTTATTTTGGGCTACCTAAAACGCCTATTGCCAAAACGCCCTGACCTAAAAGTCATCATCACGTCCGCCACGCTAGACACCCAAAGATTTGCCGAATATTTTGTGTCGCCCAGTCGGTCGGTACCCATCATCAATGTGGAAGGTCGCAGTTATCCTGTAGAAATTCGTTATCGTCCCTTGACCGATGAAATTGTCAAAGATTATGACGATGATGCGGTGGACGAAATTGAAGACAATTTACCAAGGGCTTTGACAGCGGCGGTGGCAGAGTGTTTTTTGGACGCAAGCCAAAAAGGACACCCACACCAAGCCGACATTTTGGTGTTTGCCAGTACCGAAGCGCAAATCAGGGAGCTGACGGACGTATTGACTGCACACGCTGTGCCCCATACGCAAGTTTTGCCTTTATTTGCCAGACAGTCATTTGCCGAGCAGCAGCGCATTTTTCACCCAAGCGGTCAAGGCAGACGTATCATCATCGCCACCAACGTTGCCGAAACCGCCTTGACTGTGCCAAACATTCGTTATGTGATTGATTTGGGTTTTGCCCGTATCAGTCGTTACAATTATCGTTCTCGTGTGCAGCGACTGCCCATTGAAGCGGTCAGTCAAGCGTCTGCCAATCAGCGTGCAGGTCGCTGTGGGCGTATTGGTGATGGCGTGTGCATACGGTTGTACAGCAAGGAAGATTTTGATAGCCGTCCGCCCTTTACCGAACCTGAAATTTTGCGTACCAATTTGGCAAGTGTGGTGCTACAGATGGAATATTTGGGGCTTGGCGATGTGGCGGAGTTTGATTTTATCACGCCCCCCGATCTTAGACTGGTCAATGATGGCAAAAAACTGCTTCACGAACTTGGGGCAATCAGCGACAAACCCACCAAAACCGCCAGCAAAAAACGCCAAATCAGCAAAACCAACTTAACCAACATCGGCAAACAAATGGCTCGTATGCCCATTGATCCCCGTTTGGCTCGTATGTTGATTGCCGGTGATGAATTTGCTTGTTTGGCGGATATGCTCGTCATCGTGTCGGCTTTGTCAGGTCAAGATGTCAAAGAGCGTCCTGCGGATAAGCAAACCCAAGCCGACCAAAAACACGCTTTGTTTCGCAAAGAAGATTCGGACTTTTTGTTTTATGTAACGCTGTTTGCTGTGTTGTTTAAAGAACACGAGTGGCATGGCGGTAAAAAGCTGTCTGCCAATGCCCGTAAAAATTTTGCCAAAAAGCATTTTTTGAGCGTACCTCGCATTCGTGAATGGCAAAAAACCCACGAACAACTGTCGCAAATGATGGCGGAACTTGGGTTTGTGATTGATGACAAACAGCCCCAACCAGACACGCCCGAGCCCATCAGTTCGCCCAAACCCCGACTGTCCAGAAACAAAACGCCCAATAAACCAAACAGCCAAGCCGCCACACCACAAATAACCCAGTCGCTGCATTATGCGCATTTACATCAGGCATTGCTGACGGGGCTGCTATCTTTTGTGGCGCACAAAACCGATGTGGCAGGCGAGTACTTGATGGCTCGTGGACAAAAAGCGTACATTTTCCCTGCCAGTACGTTACACAAAAAATCCACAGATTGGGTGCTTGCTTTTGAAGTGGTGGAAACTTCAAAAGTATATATGCGTACACTGGCAAAAATTGATCCGCAGTGGTTATTGACGCTGGCAAAGGATCTGTTGAAATATCATTATTTTGAGCCACATTGGTCAAAAAAGACAGGACGAGTGCGTGCTTATGCGCAAATCAGCTTGTTTGGCTTGATTGTCGTGCATAAACAGGTGGTCAGTTTTGAGCAGATTGATTTGGAAGCGTCCAGAGAAATCTTTATTCGGGACGCTTTGGTGGCGGACAATTATCCCAAGCCATTGCCATTTTTGACGCACAACGCCCAAAAATTGACCGAAGTGGCATTGATGGAAGACAAACTGCGCCGCCGAGATTTGCTCGCTTCCGAAGAAGATTTGTACCAATTTTATGAACAAAAAATCCCCCAAGACATTGCGTCCGCCAAAGCATTAGAAGAATGGCTTGCCAAATCAGGACAAGAAAGCCAGCTGTATTTTCGTGATGAAGATGTTCTAACCCAAAACGCCAGCGCCGGCAAAGAGTTTCCTGAATATTGGCAAAGCGGTGGGCTAAAGTTGCCACTGTCTTATGTGTTTGATCCAAGCTCTGCCGATTTGCGCATAAGCACGCACTCGTCCTGTCTTTTTTGACCAATGTGGCTCAAAATAATGATATTTCAACAGATCCTTTGCCAGCG
>JBHAZZ010000057.1:0-17697 GCA_041781275.1 Moraxella sp. | reverse complement strand
CAGTAAAACAAACTCATCAAAGGCATCTTTTTCAAAAACAACATTGCTATAAACAGTCATTCTGTTTTGTAAAAAATCTTTTTTGGACTGACGAGCATCTTGTGCTTGCTTTTTTAGTTTATTGAGTTGCTCTTGTGCAATAATGCATTTCTCCAACAAGGTTTTGTTTTCTTGATTTAAAGTTTCATTTTGCAGCATAAGTTCAAGCTGTTCATCTTCTAGTTTAGCAAATTCATCATCCAACTCTGAAAGTTCATTGCGTTGTTTTTTATAAGCCAACTCCTTTTGAGTAAGCTCATGCTGTAGAGCCTGATTTTGTTTCTCCAAATCCGATAGTTTTTGTTCATAGACATAAAATGCTTTAGCTTCGGTCTTAGCATTTGCCACAAAGTCTTTTAACTCATCAAGCGATGGCTTGTTTTTCTTAGCATCTGCTTTGGCTTGTTTTGTAATTTGGTCAAATTCTGCTTTTTGTTGTGGTGTTAATTTTTCAACATCAAAATCCTTATTCTTAGCCTTTTGCTCCAAAGCATGAACCGCCATATACCCAATGGCAGAAGTTGCTCCATATACCAGTGGAATAGTGGTAAAACCGCCCATAAAAGGCAAAACAGTCTTATAAAGCCCCAAGATAATTTGCTGAGCGATTAACCCCCAACCTGCCACCGCCGCCAAAGTAGTTAACAAACTTGTGGTATCAATTTGCACCTCTTCGCCCATAATTACCTGAGCAATATAATAAATCATCACCATCTGCACAGGAGTTAAAATAAAAATATCCGCAAAAGGTATGGGTTGTACCGCAATGATGGCACAAGTTGCCGATCCTAAGGCAATTACACTGTTGATTTTGGTGTAATACGGAATGGCAGGATCATTAACAATGGCGTATAAAATATAACTTAGGGCATCTTTTTGTTTCTCGCCTTCGGCTTGGGCAACTGCTCGTTTATTCATCTGACTTACTCCTTATCAAGATGATTTTAATATGAGTAATCATTATAATCTTTAAAAAAATAAATGGAATTGTTAAATAAAAATACCTTTTAAGGATTTTCGTTCAAATTGAACTTATCAAATGCTAGGAAAACTCTCATATTTTGACAGGCTTACCACGAACAGTTTTAATAAAATCTATTTTTAAATTAACAATGCCAAATAAATCAATACCCCAAACTGTTTAGCGCCCTTTCATCATCGCTCCAGCCTTTTTTGACTTTAACCCAAAGGGTAAGCATGATTTTGCGATCAAACAGTTTTTCCATGTCTTGTCGTGCTTCTATGCCGATTTGTTTGATACGACTGCCTTTGTCGCCAATGATGATGGTTTTTTGACCTGCTCGCTCCACAAAAATGGTGGCATCAATAAAAGTGCACGCTTTACGCCATTTGCCTGTTTTTGGGTCTTTGTGCGCCGCTTCGTCCTTAAATCCATCAATCTGCACGGTCAAATCATAAGGCACTTCATCGCCCGATTGACGCATGATTTTTTCACGGATAATCTCACTTGCCAAAAAGCGCTCGGAGCGGTCGGTGATTTGTTCGGGGTCAAAAATCGGTGGGCGTACAGGCAAATAACTTGACACCACCGCCATCAAACGGTCTAAATTTTGACCACGTAGCGCTGATACAGGCACAATGTCGGCAAATTCAAAACTTTGCTGATATTCTTCAATCAGCGGCAACAGTTTGTCTTTTTCTTTGATGGTGTCGGCTTTATTGATGACCAGCACCACAGGCAACTCGGTATTGGCAAGCTTTTCAAGGGTCAATAAATCGTCAGCTCGCCACTGTAAGCCGTCCACCACAAACAGTACCAAATCCACATCAGACAGCGCCGAAATTGCCGCCTTATTCATGCGTTCGTTGATGGCTTTGACTTCTTTGGCGTGAATACCGGGGGTATCTACAAACACCGCCTGCATGGTGTCATTGGTCAAAATGCCATGAATGCGGTGGCGAGTGGTTTGCGGTTTGCGTGATGTTATGGATAATTTTTGACCAAGTAAATGGTTCATCAACGTGGATTTGCCCACATTGGGTCTGCCGACAATCGCCACAAACCCTGCCCGAAAATCGTCTTTGATGGTGGTGGTTTCTCCCCCAAAAAAAGCGCTGATGGTGTCGTGATTGTCCCTATCAAGGGCGGTTTCGTTGATGGTTGGGTCGGCTGGGCTGTTTTTTGTCATAAAGACCTTTTTTAGGCTAAGAATGTGTTATTTGGTTTTGAGCGTGCAATCTAGCACCCTTGTGTTGAGCTGATTTATCATCAATTCAGCGCATTTTTGTTCTGCGATACGCCGAGATTCGCCACGCTCTTGGATAGATAAGGTTTCAGGAATGTTGATGGTGCAAGACACCACAAATATTTGATTGGGGGCATTACCAATGGTTTCTTCTAAGTGATAAATCGGCAAAGCCAGTTTTCTGCCTTGTAGCCATTCTTGCAAACGAGATTTGGCGTCTTTTAAGACTTTTTCTTCGCCCACCGCATCAATGAGCTCGCCATACCACGACAGCACCCTGTCTTTTATCATAGAGCCATCGTTGCTGTCCAAATACAAAGCGCCGATGATGGCTTCTACCACGTCCGCCAAAATAGACGCACGATGACGACCGCCGCCTTTACGCTCACCCACCCCCAAAATCAAATGGCTGGACAGTTCAAGCTTTTCGGCAATCAACACCAAAGTTTCTTGGCGCACCAACGTCGCTCGCATACGGGTCAGTTTGCCTTCATCGTGGTGCGGGTATTTTAAAAATAACGCTTGAGCAATCACCACCCCAAGTATCGCATCGCCCAAAAACTCAAGCCGTTCATAACTTGCCTTGGGGTTATAAGAGCGGTGTGTCAAGGCTCGCCGCAAAAGTGCCACGTCTTGAAATTGGTAATTTAGACGCTTCATGAGCGCAGACGCCCCTTGCTCAAAATCGGCAAAATACGGCATGGGCTTGGGGCTGTTTTTTTGGGTCATGGCAGGTTTGCTTGCTTTTAAAAACTATTGATTGGAACGACTGGCGCTCTCAGCAGGTTTGATTTCTTTTTCAAAACGATTGACGATGAACGTATTGCCATAAAAGTTATTTTCTACCGCATAATGGCTTTTGACCGCCAAGGCACCGGGGGTTTTGTTGGTGATGATAAGCATTTCTTCGGGTTTGGAATCGTAATTGGCATTAATGGATAATTGACGCTCCAAATTATTCAAAAACTGCCTGTCGGTCATTTTGGCGTCATTGGCGTTTTTGAGTTCTTGGGCGACCAATTTGGTGAACTGATAATCCCCCACATAAGCAGGAATGACCCCAATGCCCAACCGTGCCAAAAGCCCCAACGCAATCAAAGTCATCACAATGGTGGTAACGCTTGCCCCACGCTGGGCAGATAAAGAAGCAACTTGTTTCATAAAAAACCTACACTTAAAAAAAGACAATATCTCATTTTACCATCAATATTACCCAAGTGTAACAGGCAAAGGGTAAACGCTTTGTATCTTTGGTAGATTTAACGGTGTAAACGGTAAATTTATCTTTCTTAATCAATTTTTCCCACACGCCCAAAACTTGGCATAGAAAACCCTGCGTCTTTGTGCATCCAAATGTAAGTGGCTTTACCTGCTAAGTTTTCTTCGGGCACAAACCCCCAAAAACGGCTGTCTTCGCTACTGTCTCGGTTATCGCCCATCACAAAATACTTACCTTGGGGTACGGTGATTTGCCATGCGCCGCTGTCATTATTGACCGTGCCTTGTTGCTGTAAAAATTCAGCCGCTTGGATAAGCTGAGTCTGTACATCGCCCACATAACGCACATAATGTTGGTGCTGACCTTGGGTTTCTTGGTAATAATGGGCGTACGACTCTTCGGTATGCCCCATTTCACGGCGGTTTGGCATACCTTGTGGCGCTAGAGTGTCTTTTAATTTATCGGGCATGGTGTATTCCACCGATTTGATGTCAATGGGCGTACCATTAACGCTTAGGCGGCTACCATCAAAACTTACGGTATCGTTTGGCAAACCAATCACCCGTTTAATATAATAGCGTTTTTCGTTCAGTGGGTAGCGAAACACCACCACATCGCCATGCTTGGGGCTGCCCGTATCCAAAATTTTGGTATGAGTGATGGGCAATCTAAGTCCATAAGACGCTTTATTGACCGTGATAAAATCACCCGTATAAAGTGTCGGCACCATCGATGATGACGGAATATTAAAAGGCTCTACCACAAACGAACGCACCAAAATAATGATGAGCAAAATCGGCAAATATTCATACGCCCAACGCACCAAAAATAGCTCCTTGGGCGGTATGGACTCCACCCCACCACGAGCATGGAGCAGACTGCGTTTGGCTTCTTGGTAGGCAATGTGCGCATTGGTCAGCATTTGCGGTGTGTGTTCGTTGGCAATGAATTCGTCAGGACTTTCACTGTGTCCGCACCGCTGTAAAATTTCGCTAAATTCTGCTTTGGCTTTTTTTAGGTGAGCGTCTGCGTCGGCGGTCAAACGGCGGTACTGCACCACCAATTTATGCTGTTTTAAAAAAAACTTATCGGCAAAATACGCCAGCAAAAATATCAGCGTTACAGGCACCAAAATCAGGTTAATGTCAAATTCCATACTTGCTCCTAGCCATCAACCTTCAGCACCGCCAAAAACGCTTCTTGGGGGATTTCTACCGAGCCGACTTGTTTCATGCGTTTTTTACCGGCTTTTTGTTTTTCAAGTAGCTTTTTCTTACGGCTGACATCACCGCCATAACACTTGGCAAGTACGTCTTTACGCATGGCTTTGACCGTTGAGCGAGCGATGATTTGGCTGCCAATGGCGGCTTGAATGGCGACATCAAACATCTGTCTTGGAATCAGCTCTTTCATCTTTTCAACGAGTTGATTACCACGGCGGCGAGCGTGTTCTTGGTGGCAAATCATCGCCAAAGCGTCCACTTTTTCGCCATTAATCAGCACGTCCACACGGCTAAGTTTGTCCGCCTGATAGCGCTCAAAACCATAATCCAAAGACGCAAAGCCACGGCTAGCCGATTTTAATTTGTCAAAAAAGTCCATCACCACTTCGCCCATCGGAATGTCAAACACCACTTGCACTTGACGAGCCATAAACTTCATGTCCACCTGTACGCCACGACGCTCCATAGCAAGGGTCATTACATTGCCAAGATACTCTTGGGGGACTAGGATATGACAGCGAGCAATCGGCTCACGAAACTCTTGTATCACGCCCGTATCAGGCAGACGAGATGGGTTATCCACATAAATAATGTCGCCATTTTTTTTGACGATTTCATAAATCACGCTTGGGGCGGTGGTAATCAAATCAAGGTCGTATTCACGCTCTAGGCGCTCTTGGATAATCTCCATGTGTAGCATACCCAAGAACCCACAGCGAAAGCCAAAGCCCAAAGCGTCTGACGTATCAGGCTCAAAGAAAAGGGCAGCGTCATTGATTTGTAGTTTTTGTAAGGCTTCACGGAATTTTTCAAAGTCCGATGAATCAATGGGGAACATACCTGCGTACACTTGCGGAGTGGCTTTTTGAAAGCCTGCGATACTCTCAACTTCGGGTGTTTTGGCAAGGGTGATGGTATCGCCGACAGGTGCGCCTTGAATGTCCTTAATCCCTGCGATGATAAAGCCCACTTCCCCTGCTTGCAAACGGTCAGTTTCTAGGCGTTTGGGGGTAAAGACACCGATAGACGTTACTAGGTGGGATTCGCCTGTGGATTTGATAAAAATCTTATCGCCTGTGGCAACTTGCCCTTCACGCACACGCACCAATGACACCACGCCCAAATAATTATCAAACCACGAATCAATGATTAACGCCTGTAGTGGCGCTTCACGGTCGCCTGTTGGCGCAGGAATTTTTTCTACCAATACTTGTAACAGCTCATCAATGCCCAAGCCAGTCTTTGCCGACACTCTGGGAGCGTCAATGGCTTCAATACCGATGATGTCTTCAATCTCTTCAATGACTCGCTCAGGCTCAACTTGTGGCAAGTCAATCTTATTTAAAACAGGCAGCACTTCCAGTCCCTGCTCCACCGCCGTATAACAGTTGGCGACCGATTGGGCTTCTACGCCTTGGGCTGCGTCCACCACAAGCAGCGCCCCTTCACACGCTGCCAAGCTACGAGACACTTCGTAGGAGAAGTCCACGTGTCCGGGGGTGTCAATGAAGTTAAGCTGATATTTTTCGCCGTTTGGGTGATTATAATAAAGTGTTACCGATTGAGCCTTGATGGTAATGCCCCGTTCACGCTCAATGTCCATACTGTCCAAGACTTGCGCCTGCATTTCACGGTCGGACAAGCCGCCACACACCTGAATAAATCGGTCGGCAAGCGTACTTTTGCCGTGGTCAATGTGGGCAATGATAGAAAAATTACGGATATGGGTCAATTCAGTCATGGAATTTTTAAAAATTGTTTAAGATAAACTGACTATTCTAACAGTTTTTAAAACAAAAAAATATGAAAAGATGATAAGTTTGCCTTCACTGCTGCACATACGCCCCAACAAAGGACAGCTTTGGCACGTCCTGCAATGACCATGTGTGATACAAACTCACCAGCGCCATTTGTCCATCTTGATAAGTAACAAGCCACAATAACGAGCGCAGCCAAGTAGGAATTTTTAGGGTTTGGTATAGTTTTTTGCCCGAAAGCTGCCGCAAAGTGTTCCCCACTTTGACAGGCACTTTATCAAGGCGAGTCAGTGGCACAACTTGCAAAAATTCGCCATCAATCAACACGCTTGTTTTGCCCAAGCTCCCTAGCAGCCACCTGCCATTTGTTTGGTGCGCCACACCCAAAGATGGGCTTTGCAAACTTTGCCATAGACCCAAGGGATAACGGTACAAATACCGACCATAGCGACACACCACATAGCCTTGCTTGGGTTTGGCGATCTGCCATACGATTTGGGTGTGGTGGTCGCCATCTTGTCTTTGGCTCAGCGCCCAAATGTCATCGGTGATACGTTTGTTGGGTGGCAGTTTTTCTGTGCCTTGCAGCCATTGACGTATCAAAAAAAAACAGCCTGCTTTGTCTTGATAGTCTAGCCGCCCAATGTCTAGCACACGTTGAAACAGATCATCAACAACCACACAATCGGTCAATTTGACACTGGTGTTTTGTTTGACAAAATGCGCCACGTCTGCCAAATTTTCACAGCTTCGGGCGATGTTGGGTATGGCTTGTGGGTTAATGTGGGCAAGTTTGGGTAAAATTTGGGTGCGGATAAAACTGCGAACGTTGTCGCCTGTGTCGTTGGTGGGGTCGTCCACAAAGGGCAAATGGTGTTGATGGGCAAATTTTGTGATGTCATCACGTTCCACCAGCAGCCAAGGACGATACAAACGAATGGTTTTTTGACCGATACGTTTGCTTTGCCAAGTTTTCATGCCTGATAAGCCTTGCACGCCTGCGCCATTGACCCACCGCATGAGCACCGTTTCGGCTTGGTCGTGGGCGTGATGACCCAAAAGTAACACATCTTCATCATTCATCACGCTTGCCAGTGCCTGATAACGTGCCGCTCGGGCAGCTGTCTCGCTGGGTTTGTCAAGCTGTACATACAACACATGACAGACAAAGCCCAAATCCTTTGCCCAAGCCGCCACTTTTTTTGCCCACAAATCATTGGCTTTTTGTATGCCGTGATGGACATGAAGCAGTACAGGCAGCGCAGGCAGTTTGCCCATCTGATAAAGCTGATGACACGCAAAAGCAAGCGACAAAGAATCCCGACCACCACTGCACGCCACAAACACCCCCACCCCTTTGGGCAAGTCCGCCAAAGCATTTAGTTTGTGAAACAGGTCAGTCTTTGCCACTGGATCGCCCAAGTCATTTTAAGCCAAATTTACGTTTTTTATCCATTTGCGACAGTACGGTGCTGATGTCATCATCGGTCAATTTGGCGCTGTGATGTAGTAGTTGCATCATGTCAGGATTTAGGACAAATTTGGCGTGGCGGGCGATGTCGTCAATGCGCTCATCAAAGCTAATCAGCCCCGTTTCTTCATGGATTTGGATATAATCCAACCGCTTTAGAGTGTCCAAGAAACTGGTAAACAGCGCCTTATCAAACATATCGGGCAAATCATCAGCATATAGCAAAGACACCCTTTGTCCCAGCACATAACACAAATTCACCACCTGCTCGCTGTTTAGGCGATTGGTGCCTTGTTCGGACAACAAAGTCAGCGCCATAAAATACCGCTCCAAACTTTGCTGTACGGGGCTTGCCAGAACGATGAGCTGCTGACAGCTTTCGGAGTTACTTTCAGGGGCAGACAGCACGCCACCACCCAAATCCACCAATACCCCTTCGGCAACCAACACATCAATGATGTTGGCAAGCGTTTGGGTGATGTTGCGCCCTGCGTGCTTCAAAAACAGCTCGGTTTGCAAAAATGGATACAGTAGCTGAGCAATGCCGTCCAATTTGTCTCTGGCAATACGTCCGTTACGCTGTACCAAAGACGTGATAAAGCTTGCCAAAATAAACACATGAACGATGTTATTTTTAAAATAGCTCAGCAGTGGCGCTTGTTTGTCAGCAACTTTGATCATGTCGCCCAAAACGTGTGGCGTTTTTTCAATCAGTTTAAGCTGCAATCCGTACGCCAAAATGTCGCTGGGCGTCATGTCGGTAACAAACGTGTCTTTATCATAAGGCAAACTCAACGCAATGCGCTGATACAAGGCAATCTGCTCAAGGCACTGACTTTCACCGATGGCAGATTTGGGCGTAGAAAGCAGTACAAGCGCCAACAGCGACACAGGATTGACCACGGCGGACTTGTTGATGTTTTGCATGATTTTGACGCAGATGTTTTGGATCATGGCGTGGGTTTTTTCGGTGTTTTGGCTGCTGTCATCTTGGGCATTGACCGAAAATTTTTCCATAAAATGCGACAAATGCAGCGGTTCGCCAAACGACAAATGCACCGTACCAAAAATACGTTCAATTTTTTTGGCGGTTTTCATCAGCGCAAGCAAGTTTTCGCTTTCTTTGGGTTTGCCTTTGAGTTCGCCGACATAGGTTGCCCCTTCCATAATACGCTCATAGCTGATATAGGTTGGGATAAACACCACAGGTTTGGCAGGTTCACGCAAATAACTGGATACCGTCATGGCAAGCATACCCAATTTGGGAGGCAACAGGCGACCTGAGCGAGATCGCCCCCCTTCAATAAAGTATTCAATGGGAACAGCCCGCTGCATGAGTGTATGAACGTACTCTTTAAATACCGTGCTGTACAGCGCATTACCTTTAAAGCTGCGGCGCATAAAAAACGCCCCACCACTGCGCAAAATCTCGCCAATGATCGGAATGTTCAAATTTTCGCCCGCCGCCACCAAAGGCACACGCAGTCCCCGTTTGTAAATCACATAAGACAGCAATAAATAATCAATATGACTGCGATGACATGGCACATACACAATTTGATGATCGGGCGCTAAGGCACGCACTCGCTCAAAATGACGCACTTCCACCCCATCATACAGCCTTGTCCAAAGCCACGTCAAAAAGTGATCAAAAAACCGCACCACCGAATGCGAATAATCACTGGTGATTTCACCGACATAACCTGCCGCTTCTTTTTTGATGGTGGCGATGGGTTTGCCTGTTTCGGCGGCAGTGCGTTCTATGGCAGACTGTACAGCAGCGGACGCCAAAATTTGTCCCGTAACGTTTCGTTTGTCCGACAAGTCAGGGCCGACAATGCTGGTGCGCTGTTTGTCCAAAAACCCCTTTAGACGCTCGGCGATGGCGTTTGTCAAATGGGCGGCACTAAACGGCACATCGGCTTGGTAGTTTTGTTTGGCGTCCAAAATCAAATCTTGCAATTCTTTGACTTGGGTCATCTGCACCACCGTGTCTCGCCCCATGACCGAAATGTTAAACAGTTGTTTGGCTTTACTGGGCGTTTTCCATTCATCTGCCACGAGCATACGCCACAGTGAGTCTTGTTTGTCAGGCGCTCGCCCCCACAAAATCGTAACAGGCACAAGGCGAACTTGTAGCTGTGGATTGTCCAAACACGCCTGCACCAGTCGCTCCAGTTTGGGTGGCACCATGCGATCGCTGTGGCGTTTGTACTTTAAAAAAATCACCGATGACGTTTCGTGCAAGTCGCCAACGGTCTGCGGAGTCAAAGCTTCAGGCAATCCCAACTCTTTGGTTTTTAAATCAATCAACAAACTGTTAGAACGGGAATATTCTCTTAGGACATAAAAGGTGGGAATGTCTTTATCCAAAGGTGGCACATCACCAAGCACTTGCGCTTTGACCGCCAAAGACAAGCTTTTGCCCGACAACGTACGATACAAAGTCAGCGCCTGATCGCCCGTTTGGGTGGCGATGTCCGAAGAAACAGGTTTGGGCGTTTTAAAAAGTTGGGTCAGCTTAGAAAGTTTTAACATAAAGATAAATGAAGATTAAAAAATAAGTGCCATTTTAGCATTTTTTACCCAGATATTCGGTAAAGCTGTTTAAAAAAATTTATACCCATCTTGCAAGTTTTGTGCAAAAAATGTAGATGACAGCGACTTTTTAAGTCGTTTTCACACAGGAAAATTGCCAAAATACAAGGCAAAACCGCTATAATATTGACGCTTTTAATAATAAAATTTTTTTTATATCACCAATTTTTAGCCGATATTGCCATGACTTTTGATAATGCCCATTTTGCCACTTTGGACTTTGATGAATCCTTAATCCAAAAATACAGCGTTGCCGCCCCACGCTACACGTCTTACCCCACCGCCTTAGAATTTCGCCCCATACTTGATGGCACAGAACAAGAAATTCTACAAACCCGAGACCCTGACACGCCCTTATCTTTGTACATACACATTCCTTTTTGTCGTCATCTGTGCTACTACTGCGCTTGTAACAAAATCATCACCAAAAAAAACAGTGATTCGGGCGATTATTTGCTACAGTTGTTTGCTGAGATTCGCCACAAAAAATCTCTTTTAGCGGGCAGCCGTTTGGTCAAACAAGTTCATCTGGGCGGCGGCACACCCACATTTTTGACTGATGATGAGCTGGTAGAGCTTTGGCAGTTTTTAAAAAGCGAATTTGAATTTGACCCAGATGGCGATTATTCGGTAGAAATAGACCCCAGAGAGCTGCGTCCCAATACCCTACAAACCCTAAAAAATTTGGGCGTTAATCGTCTTAGTTTTGGGGTTCAAGATTTGGCAGCAGACGTACAAATCGCCGTCAATCGGGTGCAGTCTTATGACTTGATTACGCAAGTCATGCAAAGCGCCAGAATGCTGGGGTTTGTTTCCATCAATATTGATTTGATTTATGGCTTGCCCAAACAAAGCATAGCAAGTATGGCAGACACCGTCCAAAAAATCGTGGATTTGTCGCCTGATCGTTTGTCGGTGTTTAATTATGCGCATTTGCCCGAGCGGTTTGTTGCCCAAAAACGCATCAAAGATGACCAACTACCAAGCCCAAGCGATAAGCTTTGTATGTTCAAAAACACCATCGCCACGCTCAATGCGGCAGGGTATCAGTACATCGGCATTGACCATTTTGCCAAAAGTGGCGACAGTCTTGCCATCGCTCAACGAGAAGGCAAACTACATCGCAATTTCCAAGGATACACCATTTTGGGAGAGTGTGATCTTTTGGGCTTTGGGGTGAGCAGCATTAGCCAAATCGGTCGCCACATTTTACAAAACAACAGCGACCTTGACACCTACAAAGCCATGATAAACGAAGGCAAATTACCTGCCGTCAAGCACATCGGTGCCACAGATGACGACCTGATTCGCCGTGAAGTGATCATGAATTTATTGTGTCATGACGTGATGGACTTTGACCGCCTTGACAAGCAGTTTGGCATAGACAGCCGTACTTATTTTGCCGATGAACTGACTGCCCTTTCACAAATGGCAAATGACGGCTTGGTAACACTAGACAGTACGGGCGTTACCATTCTTGCCAAGGGGCGCATATTGGGGCGCTGTGTGGCGTTGGTGTTTGACGCTTATCGCCACAAGCTTACCCAAAAACGCTTTTCGCAGGTCATCTGACCGCCCAAACAAAGCCCTGAAATAATGTTAAAGCACCATTGCGAAAATGTACATAATTCTTTAAAATAACTTAATTTTTTATTACCAAGACCAACCTTATGACCGAAAAGCTACCTACTTTAAACGAAACTTTAACCGAACTTACCCAAGCGGATTTTGACACTTTTGCCACGCAAGCGGTCGCCTTGATAGCCAAAGCGACCAACGAAAAAGACCTACAAGAACTGCGTGTGGCATTCACCGGCAAAAAGTCCGCCACCACCGCCTTATCCAAACAGCTTGGCGCACTGTCAGCAGACGACAAAAAACGCTACGGTGGCTATTTACACGCCCTACGCACCGACATCAATGCCGCCCTTGACAAACAAAACACCCTACTGGCAGAACTTGCCCTAGAAGCCAAACTTCTTGCCGAGCAAGTAGACATCACTTTGCCTGCTCGTGGCAACAAAAAAGGCACACTACACCCTGTAACACTGACCGCCCTGCGTATGCAAAATTTCTTTCGTGGCGCAGGCTTTAGCGTGGCGACAGGCCCCGAAGTAGAAAGCGATTATTATAATTTTGAAGCCCTAAATATCCCAAGCCATCACCCCGCCCGTGCCATGCACGATACGTTTTATTTTGACGCTCATTATTTGCTGCGTACCCATACCAGTAGTGTACAAATACGCACTATGGAAAAAAGCACGCCGCCCATTCGTATCATTTGCCCCGGTCGGGTATATCGCAACGACAGCGACCAAACCCATTCGCCCATGTTTCACCAAATGGAAGGCTTATTGGTGTCCAAAACCGCCACCTTTGCCGAATTAAAAGGACTGATTGAAAGCTTTTTGCAAGCCTTTTTTGAAAAAGAATTGACCGTACGGTTTCGCCCTTCTTTCTTTCCATTTACTGAACCTTCAGCAGAAGTGGACATTTTGTCCGACAACGGCAAATGGCTAGAAGTCTTGGGCTGCGGCATGGTACACCCACAAGTACTCAAAAACTGTGGCATTGACCCAAACGAATATACAGGCTTTGCTTTTGGCATGGGTATTGAGCGTTTTGCCATGTTGTATTATGGCGTGAATGATTTGCGCCTGTTTTTCCAAAACGATCTAAGATTTTTAAAGCAATTTGGCTAATCTTTATCAGCATACAAATGTATCTAAACGCTAGATTGGGCTTTTATGCTTTTATGGTTACAGTTTAAAAATACAAATTTACCACGACACACTTATCAAAAAAAACCAAAGCAATGCCTAAAAAGGTTTTGGGATTTATATTGATGAAGTTTGTCATTTTTAGACAGCCCAATAACAACTTAAAAAGTTTGACCGCCCAATTTAGCACATAAGTAATTAAAAAATTTGAGACCCCTTTATGAAATTAAGTGAATCTTGGCTAAAAAGCCATTTTAATGACCGTTTAACCTTGAGCGCTACCGAACTTGGTCATCAGCTAACGATGGCAGGGCTTGAGCTTGATGATTTGTACAAAGTTGCGCCCGAGTTTAGCGGCGTGGTCATCGGCGAAGTGCTGACTTGTGAAGCGCACCCCGACGCTGACAAACTGCGTGTAACGACGGTCAATATCGGCACCGATACCCCTTTACAAATCGTCTGTGGCGCACCCAACGTGCGTGTAGGACTAAAAGCCCCCGTCGCTACCATTGGAGCGGTACTGCCCAGCGATGACGGCAAAGGCTTCAAAATCAAAAAAGGCAAATTGCGTGGCGTAGAGTCGCACGGTATGCTATGTGGTGCCAGCGAACTTGGGCTGCCTGACGAAATTGATGGGCTGCTTGAACTGGACACAGACGCCCCTATTGGCATGAACGTGCGTGATTATCTGCACCTAGACAGCCATATCCTAGACATCGCCATCACGCCCAACCGTGGCGACTGCCTAAGCGTAACTGGGGTGGTGCGAGAGCTTGGCGTACTAAATGGCATTGCCACCAAGCAAGAGTGCCAAACCACCCATCAAGCGTGGCAAAATACCATCGCCAACACCCCCACCCCCCAACCTGCCAAAGGCGTACAAGTCAAAGAAAGTAAAGCCTGCCCCCGTTATTTGGCGCAGCCGATTTTTGGGATTGACCGCTTGGCACGCTCACCACAGTGGCTAAAAGATCGCTTGCTGACTTCAGGGCTACGCACCCATAACTTTTTGGTGGACGTTACCAACTTTGTTTTATTGGAACTTGGACAGCCTTTGCACGCTTTTGACGCTGATAAGATTGTGGGCGACATTTGTGTGCGCTTTGCCAACAAATCAGAAAGCTTTGAACTGCTGAACGAACAAACCATCACCTTATCAGGCGATGAACTGGTGATCGCTGACGATGTGGGCGTACTGGCACTGGCGGGTATCATGGGTGGCAAACGCAGTGCCATCAGCGACGAAACCACCAACATCGTATTAGAAAGCGCCTTTTTTGACCCCCTAACCATCGCAGGTAAAGCCAGACGTTTTGGGCTACACACCGACGCCAGCGCCAGATTTGAACGTGGTGTGGACTTTGATTTGCCAAGCATTGCCTTGGATCGTGCCGTTGGTTTGATTTTATCGGTGGCAAAAGGAGAGCTTGGAGCAAGAACGGTTGTCCAGTCCGTCTCAGAGTTGCCCACCCGTCCAAGCATTACCACGCCTTTATCCAAAATCCAAAGTTTGCTTGGGATTTCTATCGCCACAGACAAAGTCATCGACATTTTGATCGCTTTGGACATTGAAACCGTCCAACATGACGACACGCTGATTTGTACGCCGCCTTCACACCGCTATGATTTATCCATCGCCGAAGACATCGTAGAAGAAATCGCTCGCATTTATGGTTATGACAACATCACGCCCGCCTTGCCAAATTTTGCCGCTTGTATGAGCAAGGACAGCGCCCAAGACGGTCTTTTGACGCTCAAAAATACCTTGGTCGCAAACGGCTATCATGAAGCGGTCAGCTTTAGCTTTAGCGACAACAAAGTAGAAACGCTGCTACACGACGACAAACTTGGTGTGGTATTGCCCCTTGCCAATCCCATCTCTAGCGATTTGGCGGTAATGAGACGCACGCTACTGTCTAGCCTACTGCCCATCGTACAATACAACCTAAACCGCAAACAAAATCACCTACGTTTTTTTGAAACGGGACTTAGTTTTATTGGCAAAAATGTCAGCGAACTGACCCAAACGCCAAGCCTTGCTTTGATTGCTGTGGGTGATGTGTTGGAAAAAGGGGCGTACGCCAACCGCAGTTTTGACTTTTTTGATCTTAAACACGACGTAGAAACCTTACTGCCTAGCCATCTTGCCATGTCAAGGGTCAGCTATGAACGTACCGATTTGGCGTTTTTACACAAGGGGCAAAGCGCTTATTTGTTGGTAGATGGCAAACGAGTGGGCTTTTTGGGACAATTACACCCCAGCATTGCCAAATCACTGGATTTGCCTGCCGTATGGGTGGCGCAGTTTGACAGCGATACTTTGGTGGCACTGCACAACGAAAAACCCACCGCCAAGCCACCAAGCAAATTCCCCCAAGTTCGTCGTGATTTGGCGTTTTTGCTAGACAGCCACATCACTTGGCAAGACATTCAAACCGAAACCCAAAAGGCGGCAGGGGAACTGCTGTATGATTTGTGGCTGTTTGATGTTTATCAAGGCGAAAGACTGCCCAAAGACAAAAAATCCTTTGCCTTTACCATGACTTTTGTGGACGACAACGCCACCTTAGACGACGACACCATCAAAAAAGCCGTGGACGCTGTCATCACAAGCCTAAGCCAAAAATTCAACGCCCAACTGCGTGATGGCTAATTTTTTAAATTTATCAGCGGTTAATTTACAAGGAACCTATTATGAGCACCCTTACCAAAGCCGACATGGTTGATCACCTTACCATTCGTTTACGCATGAGCCGTCAAGACGCTCGCCAGTTGGTTGATACGTTTTTTGCACAAATCAGCAGCGATTTGGCACAAGGCAAAGAAGTCAAATTGTCGGGGTTTGGCAATTTTGAATTAAGAGACAAAAAAGTCCGCCCTGGTCGTAACCCCAAAACTGGCGAAGAGATTCCCGTACAGGCTCGCCGTGTCGTTACTTTTAAGGCAGGTCAAAAATTACGCAGCATGATCTCGGTTAAGTAAATTTTGCTCCGTCATGTTGGCAGTATGTCCCACACTTTTTCGTTTTGGGTGTGGGGCAAGCACCAACGAGCAATCGGCAAAATTTATCTACACCCTTTCATCTGTCGCCCTACCCACACCCCCTTTACCCATAAAAAACACCGCCTAATGTCGGCAGTGTCTTTGGGTAATGCTTGCGGCCAATGTTTATCAATAATGTTTATAAATCGCCAAATCTGCGACCAGATTTACCATTAAATTTGCCATCAAATTTGCCACCAGCTTTGCCAGCAAAAATTTGCTCATGGACACGTTTTTTGGGGCGAGCGGCAGTGCCACTGTACAATTTTTGTGATGGCTTTTCGCCTTTTTGGGGTTTTTTGCCATCGGTGCTATAAGTGGTGTCGCCTTGTTTTTTGCCAAATGCTCGTGGCTTATCAAAGGACTTTTTGTCAAAGGATTTTTGGTCATCAAAACGTTTAAACGGCTTGGCAAATGATTTGTCAAAGGCTTTAGGCTTATCAAACGACTTGTCTGACAATCCACCAAATGATGGATCAAAGACTTTGATTTTGTCGGTTTTTGACTTATCAAAAGTACGCTCGGACGCTTTGGCAAACCGCTTATCACTGCGCTGCACAAACCGCTTATCACGATTTGCATGATTTTCTAAGGTTTCACGTCTGTCAAAACCGCCTTTGGGCTTGTCTTGATGGGCGTGATGTGCGCTTTCGTCTTTAAAGCGTGAACGGCGTGCGGTTTGGGGTTTGCCTTCAGCGCCTGAAAATTTGCCACGTCCACGTCCGCCTTTGCTGTCTTTACGCTCGTCTTTTTTGTGGCGGTCAGTGATGTTACGTTTGGGCTCTAAGCCGTCCACCACCGCTTCTTTGATGTCTCTTTTTAGATAATGTTTGATGTGATAAAGCTGTCTGCGATCGTCCATGCTGCACAGGTTCATCGCCACCCCCGTACGCCCTGCACGCCCACAGCGTCCAATGCGATGCACATAATCCTCGGCTTGGCGTGGTAGGTCATAATTGACCACATGGCTAATGGTTGCAATATCAATGCCTCGTGCCGCCACATCGGTCGCTACTAGAAACTGGCATTTGCCTGCTTTGACATCGCTGACAATGCGATTGCGTTTGCCTTGTGGCAAATCACCGTGCAAATAGCGTGCTTTGTAGCCTTTGTCGCTAAGCTCGCCTGCCAATTTTTCGGCACTCATTTTGGTTGCAGCAAAAATCACCGCTTGGTTAATCTCAGGATTGTTTAAAATTTCGTGCAAAATATCGTTTTTGTGGCGAAAATCATCACAAAAATACACCGACTCATCAATATGTGCCGACTCCACTTTAATCGCAACACGCACAGGATTACTGGTGAAGCTTTCGGCTATTTTGCCTACTGCACCGTCCCACGTTGCCGATGACATCACCGTCTGGCGTGTGGCAGGCGTGGCGGTGATGATGGTGTCAATCGCCTCGCTAAACCCCATGTCT
>JBHAZZ010000056.1:0-12772 GCA_041781275.1 Moraxella sp. | reverse complement strand
GGGTGGGTGTTGGTTTTTGGTGTGCTCGGTCAAACGCTCCAAAATTTCATTCACCATTTGTTTTGGAAATGCCCGACCTGTCGGCACGATGATGTCCGCCACTTCTTGATATAATGGCGTACGTTCTTGATACAGTTTTTCAAGAATGGCACGGGGATTATCACTTCTTAATAAAGGGCGATTTTTGTCTTTTTTGGTGCGTACCAACTGTGTATCCACACTGGCATCAAGATAAATCACCAAACCTTGTTTTAATAAAGCACGGTTTTCGGCTCGCCCTACCGCCCCGCCGCCAGTTGCCATGATGATGTTGGGCATGACCGTCAGATCCATCAAAGCTTTGGTTTCTCTGTCTCTAAACCCTGCTTCGCCTTCCTTATCAAAAATCCAAGGAATGTCTGCGCCCGTCTGCTCGGCAATATACCAATCGCAATCTATAAATTCTCGCCCAAGTTGCTTGGCAAGCAGTTTACCAATCGTGGTTTTGCCTGCACCCATAGGACCTACCAAAAATATGGCGGGTAATTGTTTGGCTAAGTCAATTTTGGGTTTTTCTACCACAATTTCTTCTATGATTGCCGTCTCATCTTCAAGCATGGATATCATCACGTTAATAAAATGGTTTATGATACAAGGTTTAAAGTCATCTTTCTAGTATCTTTTTGCAAATAACGCCAAGACAAACAACAAAAAGCAGACCCAAAGAGCCTGCTTTTGTGATAAGTGTTGATAATCAGTTAGTTGATACGACTGATACCATCGTTTACCAATCTTGGGGTGATAAAAATCAACAGTTCGGTTTTTTCGTTTGTCTTCTTGTCATATTTAAACAAACGACCCAAACCTGGTACGTCGCCCAAGAACGGTACTTTGCGCTGACCATTATCAATGGTATTACGGAACACACCACCCAAGACCACGGTTTGACCATCTTCTAACACCACATTGGTGGTGATGTTGTCTTCACGAATGACAGGTACCCCTGCATAAGTTTCACCGGTGGTGTCGCCATTTTTGATGTCCAGTTGTAATGAGATTTTGCCATCTGGAGTAATGTTGGGCGTAGCTTCTAGACTTAGCACCGCTTCTTTAAAACTGACCGAAGTTGCGCCACTGGCAGAAGCTTCTTGGTAAGGGATTTGCTTGCCTGATGAAATGCGTGCTTTTTGCTTGTCAGCGGTCAATACCTTGGGCGCTGAAATCACTTCGCCACGGCCTTCTGCTTTTAGAGCGGATAAATTCAGGTCAAGCAACATATCACTGATACTGAGCAGCCCTAGTGTCAAACTACCACCCACACCAGCAGCTCCCCCCAAATCCACACTCAGGCTACTGCTTGGGTTTCGACTTTGCGAATGTGAATCAGTCCAACTGCTATTATTCTTACTAGAAAAAGGGTTCGTGTCTGACTTCCTAGTTGATCCCCAATTGACGCCTATTTCTTTAGAGAATGTCTCTGACGCAGTAACCACACGAGCTTCGATCATCACCTGTTTGACAGGAATGTCAATCTTGTCAATCAACGCACGAATGTTATTGATACCTGCTGACGTGTCTTTGATGATGATGGTATTGGTACGAGCATCTGCCGTAATCACCCCATCAGGCGATTCCAATAGTGCTGTTTTACCACCTGTATCACCACTACGACCACGAGAGTCAGCATCGTCAATCAATTTAATTACTTCTGCTGCTTTGGCGTAGTTTAGACGCACATATTCTGTACGCACAGGAGCCATGATTTTACGTTTTTGTTGATTGGTTAGCTCTTCTTCGTCTTGTTTATCAAGCTCAGCGGCAGGAGCAACCAAGATGACGTTACCATTTTGGCGTTTGCCCAAGTTTTTACTTCTTAAAATGATGTCCAAGGCTTGATCCCAAGGCACATTAATCAGACGCAAAGTGATGTTGCCCGTAACGTTATCAGCAGCAACGATGTTGGTGGTGGTAAATTGTCCCAATACGTCCAGTACAGTACGCACTGATACGTCCTGAAACTCCATAGACAACGCTTCGCCCGTATAGGTTTTTTCTTCTAAGGTGGGTTCACGCATGGGTTTGGGCGGTACGACCGAGATGTGCAAGCTAGAACCTGATTGATAGGCTTGATACTCATAATCACCCGACATGGTCAAGGTAATCATACCACTTTGCCCTTGGTTCACCGCATTGACGCTGGTTACCAAACCATTGCCTTGAATTTGACGCAGCAAATGGCGTGGAATGGTACTGCCTTGGGTGCGTACTACGATTTTATTGCCTTGACGCTGAACATCAACAGGAATGGCTTCATTAACCAAAGCAATGGTAACGTTACCGCCGCCTGCGCCTTTGCCTGCGTAATTAATAGATGAAACGCCATTAAGATTATCCGCCATTGAGCGACCCGTTGGTGTCAATAATGGATTGACTTGAACCGCCATAGGCGCTGCTGTCTGCATGGGCGCTACCGTTTGTACAGGCTGTACAGGAGCAGGTGCCATTTGTACAGGAGCAGGTGTCGGGGCATAAGTTGGCTGCGCTTGCATGGGCACCATGCCTTCCTTACTTGTTACATTAATCAACAACTGATTGCCATCTACCGAGCTTGAATAATTTGCGGCGCCATTTAGGCCCACCATCAAACGGGTAAGATTGCCACTATTGAGCGCAGTTACACTACCAATAACCCCACGATTGATTGGCATATTACGGGGCAAGCCGCTGCTGCTGGTCTGATTGAAGTCCAAAATCAGTTGGTTGGCACCGGTTTGATTGGCAGACGGCATTACAGGTTTGCCATCAAAAGTAATGCGTAATTGGGTAGTGCTGTCATTGATTTGGTTGGCAGACAAACCCTGAATGGTAGCAGCTTCTGCTTGAGCAACCATCACACTGACTGCCAACGCAGAATACGCAAAGGCGGATTTTTTATTTAAAAAAGCCATTATTTTATCCTCATAATAAATCTAGTTGGCTAACTACTCTGGCGAAACCAGATTGGCGGATTTTTCAACATACCCCAAACGAGTATCTTCAACAATCTCAATTAAATTAATTTGTGTGGAAGTAATCTCCACAATGCGTCCATGGTTTTTACCCATATATTGACCTACTTGTACATTGTGTGTCAGACCATCGGGTGTTTGCACCAGACCGTATTGTTGCCCATCTGTCGCAACCCCTTTACCACGGTAAATCAGACTTGACAGATCAAACGCTTCCAAGGGCTCTTTGGGGCGATTTTCATCAGGGCGCACACTGGGCATATTTGCCACACGGGCTTGTAATTCAATCAAACTTTGTGGCACAAAAGGATCTCTAGGCGGTTTGGCGTTGTTTGATCCATACACAAAATCTTCAATTTTTTGTGGCTGTGGGGGCGGTGTGATCGGTTGAGCAGGCTGCTGCTGAATTTTTTGCATTTCTGCTTCAGCAAGACTTACTCGGTCGCCACACCCTGTCAATGCCAAACCTGCAATCAGTAGCCCCACTGTGTTTTTGGCATAACCTTTTTTTAAGTAATGTAGTAACATTATTTACCTCCCGTGGCAGGCTGATTGGGCTGAGCTGGTTGATTTGGCTGAGCAGGCTGAGCAGGATTTTGTGGCGCATTCAAATCCACTTCTTTGGCACGATATGTTTTGGTTTTTAATACCAACTGTAGCTCAGGCATTCTGTCTAGGCTTGGCTGAGAGTTTTTCACTTCAAAATCGTGCATGGTGATGATACGGGGCAGTGCCGCAATATCACTGATAAAGCCGCCAAACTGGTGATAATTACCCAAGGCAATGATTTGAATGGGCTGCTCAATAAAGAACTCTTGTTCTACTTCTGACTCAACTGAGATGTCTTGGAATTTGACACCGCTACGAGTGCCTGCCATATTAATACCATCAACCAATTCAGGCACTCGAGTTTCTTTGGGCAGTTGATTTAACAATTCAGAAAAATCACGGCGCATTTGCTCTACTTGAGCTTCATACTCTTTAAGATGGCGTGCTTTGGATTCTTTTTCTTGGTATTGGGTCAATAAAGACACTTGCGTGGCTTCAGCAGATTTGATCTCATCAAGCTTTCCTGACAACAACGCAAACCATGCCACCGCCAAAATCACAATAAAAATCATCGCAAGCACAAAGATTTTTACCGCAATAGGGGCGCTGCCGTAGTTTTGACCATTTAAAGAGTTGACTTCCGCCCAAAACTTTTTGAAATTAAAAGATTCTTTTTTCTTTTTGGGGGCGATCGCTTTTTTGGCTTTACTGGAGCGACCTTTGGCGGCTTTGGGCGCTCTTTTACTCAAAAACCCTGATTTTTTGGGGGCTGTTTCACCATCTACCACACCATCATCAAGCTCTTGAATGTCATCTTCGGTCTTTTTGGGTTTTTTTAGGGTAAATTTCATCTTGGTTCTCCTGCATTGGCTTCACTTGGCGACTGATCTGCGGGTGCTGGCGCTGGGGTCGCTGCGGGTGCTGGTGTAGCAGGTGCTGGCGCTGGGGTCGCTGCGGGTGCTGGTGTAGCAGGTGCTGGCTGTGCTTGAGTGGCGTCGGCAGGCACAGGTTCAACACCCAGCGGTTTGGCTAAGTTTGGATCGATGGCGGCAGGATCAGCAGGGGTGGCTTGTGGCATACCAACTGCTTGCTCGCCTGTTGCGTTAGCGTCCGTTTGTTCTTGTGGGTTTTGTACTTGGGTGGTAACCACAAATTCTACATAATTATCTTCAGGATAAATTGGACGAGTAGAAGTACTGCCATCGGCGTTTTTGGTTTCTGGCAGTTTGGTGGTTGGATCTTGATAAGCTTGCACTTTGCTCTTAATGCTGACCACTGCCGAACCATCTAACCACATACTGTTATTTAGGTTACGCACCAGTGCTGCCACCACGTTGGCATTATCTGCTTGACCTGTGATGGTGATGGTGTCGTTTTCACGCTTAATGCTTACCAAATACATGGCGGTCGGTACGGCTTTTGCCATGTCGTCCCACACACGCACAGGAATAGAACGCTTACCTTGCAAATCTTGAATGACTTTCATTTGCGAAAGCATTTGATCACGCTGTGCTTCCAAATCTTTGATGGAAGTCAAAGCCACTTCTAATTGGGCGTTGGCGTCTTCAATGCGTTTGTTGGCGTCAAGCTGATTGTTCAGCATGGAATTTAACACATAATAACCGATAAACGCACACAAACCAGCGACAACCAGTGTTCCCCCAATCAAGACATTAAAGTCGTTATTTTTACGCTGACGCTCTTCTTGACGCCAAGGTAATAAGTTAATACGAGCCATTAGTCAAAACTCCTTAATGCCAAGCCACACGCTGCCATCAAACTTGGGGCGTCTTTTTGTAGGGCAAAGTTGTCAATGCGGTTGTTGATAGACATACCTTCAAAAGGGTTGGCAAGTGATACCAAACCGCCCATGCGTTCTTGCACCATTTCTACAAGCCCTGGTAGCGCCGCCGTACCACCACACAAAACAATGTGATCAACGGTGTTGTATTGGCTGGAAGAAAAATAAAACTGTAGCGAACGGCTGATTTGTTGTACGGTATTTTCCACAAACGGGGTCAATACACTTTCTCTATAATCGGCAGGCAACGTGTACTCATGTTTACCAATCATGGCGTCATGATAAGGAATGCTGTAACGATTTTGGATTGCGTCGGTTAATTGTTCGCCACCAAAACTTTGTTCACGGCTATAAATAAACTCACCATCTTTGGCAATATATAGCGTGGTTTGTTTATGACCAATGTCAATCAGCGCCACAACTTTTGGGTTATGGGGCAAATTGTCCAGCACCAAAGAAAAAGCCCGTTCAATGGCATAAGACTCCACATCAACCACTTTGGTGGTCAGCCCGCCCATCAATAGCGTTTCTACACGCTGATCTACGTTTTCTGAGCGAGAAGCCGCCAACAAGACTTTGACCAGTCCTGCGGTGTCTGATGGTCCTAGCACTTCAAAGTCCAAATTGACTTCTGACAAAGGATAGGGAATGTATTGTTCAGCGTCTAGGCGAATTTGGGCTTCACGATCGGATTCGGACAAGTCCGCTTCCATGTCAATGATTTTGGTGATGACCGCAGAGCCCGATACCGCTGTTGCTGCTTCTTTTGAACCAGCTTTACTGCGGCGCAGCAAGCGATCAATGGCGTCGCCCACTTCATCGGCATTAACGATGTTTTTGTCCACGACCCAACCTGGTTCAAGCTGCTCAATGCCGTATGACTTTAAATGTAGTCCACCTTGTTGTTTTTGTAATTCAACAAGTTTTACGGACGTGGTACTGACATCTAAACCAATCAGATGCCGACCTTTAGGAGAGAGAGAAAACAGTCCCACAGACTTCATTCCTTACACGTTTCGTTCACGTAAATATCACAATAATTTGATTAAAATAACCAATTATAAAGACACAATACGTTACGTTTCTGATATACTGGAAGTAATTTTTTGGTATCTATTTGCATAAATACACATTTTTTGTAACGCAATCTTTACACAAAGAGTATAATACAACATTTGAACCCATTTTTAACTACCCCCAATTGCTATGTCTCAAACAAATTATGCCGTTCGTCTGATTTCTGTGTTTTTGAAGCTAATTTTGGCGATTTTTGCTCTTATTTTGATCTTAATACTTGCCTTTCCCATCGGTTTTTATGGTATGGCGATGTACCTTGAACCTAGCTTGCCAAACATCAAAGAACTAAAAACCATGCAACTGCAAATGCCCCTGCAAATTTATACCGCAGACAATAAGCTTATCGGGCAGTATGGCAACAAATACTCTTTGCCAGTGGCTTATGAAGAACTTCCAAAACCACTGATTAACGCTTTTTTGGCGGCAGAAGATGATACCTTTTATGAACATACAGGGATCAGCGTCAAAGGCTTGGGGCGGGCATTGACCGAAGCGGCAACAGCCGACGAATCGCAAACGGGCGGTTCTACCATTACCATGCAGGTTGCCAAAAACTATTTTTTGAGCTCTGAACGTACCATCGATCGTAAATTAACCGAATTGTTCATCGCTCGCAAAATTGAAAACGAACTGACCAAAGACGAGATTTTGACTTTATATGTCAATAAAATCTATTTGGGCGAAGGTGCTTATGGCATTCGTGCCGCCGCCAAAAAATACTTTAGCAAATCACTAGAGCACCTGACCATCGCAGAGATGGCAATGCTTGCAGGACTACCCAAAGCACCCAGCGCTTATAACCCTGTCAATAATCCAGAACGTGCTTTAGTCAGACGTAACTGGATCATCGGACGTATGCTTGAAAAAGGATACATCTCTAAAGCTGATCATGATGTTGCAATATCCGCTCCAATTGGTTTAAATTTGTATCAAGAAAAATTAGATTTAAATATGCCTTATTTGGCAGAAATGGCTCGTTCGTCCTTGGTAGAAACTTATGGCGAACAAGTCATGGACAGCGGCTGGCGTGTACAGCTTACCGTAAAAAGTGAAGACCAAATCCAAGCAGAAACTGCGGTAATCGCCGGTCTAAAAGGCTATGATTTTGGGGGCTATCGGGGTGTAGAAGCCCTTAAAGGCAACCTAAAAAACTTCAGACCCTTTGACAATATGTTGCCCGCCCAAATCACCAAAGTGTATAGCAATGGCACATACGATGTCCTACTACAATCTGGCAAAACCGTGCGTGTTTCAGGACCGGGTATCGGTTGGGCGAAAAAACACTTTGGGGCAAACCGTGTGGACGGTAAAGCCGAAGACACGCCACGCAGCATTAATGTTGGCAACATCGTGCGTGTCATTGAAAATAATGGCAGTTGGCGTATCACTCAGCCTACCCGCATTCAAGGGGCGCTGGTATCACTTAACCCTTCGGACGGCGCACTGATTTCTGTGGTGGGGGGATTTAACTTTTATCACAGCAAATTTAACCGTGCCACACAAGGCTATCGTCAGCCTGGTTCCATCATCAAACCACTGGTTTATGCCGCCGCTTTAGAAACCAAAAAATACTCCCCCGACAGCGTCTTTTCTAACGCCCCACTACGCATTGGCAGTTGGCGACCCAAAAACGCAGGCGGTGGATTTGGTGGCGCAGTAACCATGCGTAATTCGCTAGCGTTTTCTCGTAACTTGCCTTCCATTCGTATCATGCAAGCGGTTGGCATGGAAAAAACCCACGAAATGCTGACCCAATTTGGCTTAGAAAAAGCCCGTTTGCCTGCGTCTTATACCCTAGCGCTTGGAGCAACAGACGCCACACCTTTACAAATGGCGACCGCTTATGCCACCTTTGTCAATGGCGGACATCGCATTCAGCCTTATTTTATTGAACGCATTTACAATTTTGGTAACGAAACCATTTATCAAGCCAACCCTGTGCGTTCGTGCGCCATTTGCTTTAACAAAGAGCTGGCAAAAGTCAATGCCAAACTGCTTGACGATTTTGGTAAAACCCCCGAAGAGCTAGAAAAAGAAGCCAAAGAGCAAGCCGAAAAAGAACAAGCTGAAAAATCAGGTAAAAAACCCAAAAAATCCGACAAAACCAGCCAAAAAGACGACAAAAAAGAAGAAGCTCAAGAAGCCACCACCACTTCTCAACCCCAAGAAGTGCCAGAACTTGACGCAGCGCCCGCCTTTGACCGCCTAAAACCCAAACAAGCGGTACAATACGCCCCTGCCGAACAAGCACCCCGCATTTTGTCGCCCAACTCCGCCTATCAAATGGCAGGTATGCTGCGCAGTGTCGTCATGGGCGGTACCGCCACCAAAGCCCGAGCCTTGGGACGTTCAGACATCGGCGGCAAAACAGGAACCACCAACCAAGCCAAAGATGTATGGTTTGCAGGGGTACACCCTTCCAATGTTGCGGTGGTATGGATGGGCTATGACAACCCATCACCCCTTGGCGCAAGAGCCTTTGGGGGCACGCTTGCTTTGCCTGTGTGGGTACGTTATATGCGTGGACAACTTAAAGACCAACCCACCCAATGGGTAACTGCCATCAACGTCGCCAAAAGCGAAAAATCCACCCAAAAAGTCATTGATATTACTGATGAAAATGAAGCCCAAATGCTAAACATTCAGTCCGAAATTGACAGCCTAAAAGCCGATACTGTAGCAGGTGGCGAAGGTGGCATCATTGCTGAAGGCGATGGCGAAGACATTCCAGCCGACGAAGGACAATAAAGACCAAAGTTACAATTTGGTAGAACCCAAAAATATTTGGGTCGTTTTGTGCCAAAAATGGTTGATGTTTGCCCTTTTGTGTCAATAAACTTGCCAATATGTTGATATTGTCAAGTTTATTTTTTAAAATGATGTCGTATTTTTGTTATTTTGGCTTACATATTTGCCAATTAGGATTTTTTTATGAAACAGACCAACCAACCCATTTACCCGATAAACGGTGTCAAACTGGGCATTACCCAAGCCAAAGTACGCTACAGCGGACGTGATGATTTGACCGTTGTAGAGATTGCCGAAGGTTCGGCGGTGGCTTTAGTAACCACGCAAAACCAGTTTTGCGCCGCCCCTGTACTGCTTGCCAGATCTCACATCAAAGAAAACCCATCAAGTCGCTACCTACTCATCAATACAGGCAACGCCAACGCAGGAACAGGACAAGACGGCTTACAAAGAGCGTCTGCCACCTGCCAAAGTTTGGCACAACTGACCGATACACCCGTCAATGCCATTTTGCCTTTTTCTACAGGCGTCATTGGTGAACGCTTGCCCAGCGACAACATCATCAGCGCCCTACCTGCGGCTTTGGCAAATTTAGCCAAAGATAACTGGCAACAAGCAGCCAGTGCCATCATGACCACCGACACCACCCCAAAAATCGCCAGCCAGCAAGTGGACATCTTAGATGGCACGCCTGCCACTTACCACATTACGGGCATATCCAAAGGGGCAGGCATGATACGTCCTAACATGGCGACCATGCTGGGTTTTGTGGCAACAGACGCTTGTATTGCACCCAAGCTTTTACAAACCATGCTCAAAGAGCTAAGCAATCAAAGCTTTAACCGCATTACCATAGATGGCGACACATCAACCAATGACTGCTGCGTGCTGATTGCCACCGGTCAAGCGCAAAATGCCGTATTGATTGACAGCACAGACCACCCCCATTATTTGCCACTATACCAAGCCTTACAAGACATTTTTATTTGCCTTGCACAAAAAATCGTCCAAGATGGCGAAGGTGCGACCAAATTCATCACCGTACAAGTTACTGGCGGAAAAACGCCCGAAGACTGTGCCAAAGTTGCCTACAGTGTGGCTCATTCGCCGTTGGTCAAAACCGCCTTTTTTGCTTGCGATCCCAACTGGGGGCGTATCGTTTCGGCAACAGGCAATGCAGGTGTTGCCTTAGATCCTTCACAAATCAGCGTCAAATTGGACGAAGTGGTGATCTGCGAACGTGGCGGACTTGCTGACAGCTACAACGAAGAACAAGGGCAAACGGTCATGAAACGCCCACAAATCACCATCAGCATTGACCTAGGACAAGGCACAGCCAGCGATACGGTTTATACCTGTGATTTGTCTTATGATTATGTCAAAATCAACGCCGATTATCGCAGCTAACCCCAACAAAAAAAAGGCGATACCATCAACGTATCGCCTTTTTTAGTTGTCTTTTGGTCGTGATTTTTTTGGTATTTTAAATTTACCGCTTACCAATCGTCTTTTTCTTCGTCATCGTCCCATTTGGCGTAGCTTTTGGCAGGGTCTTTGCCTTGGGAGCGCAGATACGCCACTTGCTCTTCTAAGGTGCGCTTCTTTTCGGCACGGTGCAGTGTTTCTTTGAGTTGATCTAACTTTTCAACGTCTTGTTTGATGTCATCGTTTTGGCTCATCATACGCCCCATCATTACCAATAATTATCTATTATCGCATTAAGCGCTTTTTGGTTCAAGCTGTGCTTTACTGCTGTCGGTAACTTCCCACAATGCCGCCGCCCCGTTGGGATTTCTAGGGACGATGTGCCCCGCCAATTGTAGTTCGTCTTGTATCCACAAAGCGTCCGTTTTGACCACTTGATAACGACTGATGGCATGAACTTCAGGATATTTGGACAACACAATGTCATTGACTTGTTCTTTGTCAATTTGTTCGTTCAAGCAGCGCATGAGCCCTTGACTGCTAAAAGGCACATCAATGGCAACCAACGCCCTAATGATTTGTCGCCAAGTGATCTCAAGACTAAACGCCACTTCCAGCAGTGTGCCACCTTGAAAAGCATGAGCGGTACAGTTCACCGAAAACACATTATCCCATGACAAGGCTGGCTGTTTGGCGTCCACCGAAATGGATTTTTTGGCACGAATTTCACTAAGCTGCTCTCGTCTTGGGGTGTCAAACAAAGATGGTTTGGCAAACTCTGTCGCCACCACAGCATTGACCTTATGAGTGTCGTCTTCTGTGTCTTTGAGTTGATTTTGAATAAAAAACTTGCCCAAAGTCGCTTCAAAAATAGAAAATAAATTTTTGCTTTCATCAAAATAATGAATGCTGTCGGCAATTTGTGTTTGTAATAATTTGATAAAATCCAGCAAAGATCTGTCTTTGCTTTCTAGGGCGTCTGTATGAATCAGTGCCACGATGGGTTTTTTGGTGGTGCGTGCGTTACTGTAGCTTAGGTGCAGCTGACTGACACCCGACAAATTGGTTTCGCCATAACAGCCCCCCACCATCAACACCACCATATCACAGGCATTGACACACCGCCAACCATAATTGGCACTGCGAGAACGGGCAGTGCGCAAATCTCTGGTCAATAACGCTCGCTTTTCTACAAAGATAGCCAAGTCATCTTGGGCTGTATAGAGCACAGGATCATCAGCAATACAGGCAAGGTGGACATGATATAAGGTCATGAAACAATCTCAAATTCCAACACTGTTTTAATCGGCACTCATCGGCGTGATGGTCATTTGTTTACTCAACAAATTGGCAATCGCTCATTTTTGTTTTTACCGACCATCGCTATCTCATCGTTGGCGTTTTTAATTGTATAATAATTGAACAATTACATTTTACTTATACAATTTACACGAACACAACTAAATGGCTAGCTATTATAATTGCTTTTTTTAAAAAATAAAGCCTAAGTTATGTCTTCATTATACGACATAACTTGTTAAAATTATTAAAAAAATCAATTAATACAAAATTTGTTGAATTTTGGTAACTAAATACTGGGAATTATTGCTTTATTCTTTTTGACTGTACACTAAAGTTGCTTATTTGCTAAACACAAGCAAAGATCATTCCAAATATTCAATGGGCGTGATGGGTTCATTATCAATCAAATGACTTATTGTGGACAATATTTGTTCATCAAGGCGGGTGGCATATAATTGCAAAGACGTACTGGGATTATTGGCGCTACTGGCGATGGCAAACACATCAAGCAGCGATTTAACTCGGTGAGCGATGGCAAGTCCCGAATCCACCAAGGTCATGGCAAGCCCCGTATTGTCAATTTCTTGTTGTAAAAAATGCTTAAAAAACGGATAGTGCGTACAGCCAAGCACCACCACATCAACGCCCATGGCTGCCCATGCGTGCGTTTGGGCGATCAATAAATCCGCCACTTGGCTGTTGATGGGCATACCCGACTCCACCCAAGGCACCAAACGTGGCTCAAAATGCTTTTCTACGAGAATGCCACTGGGTGTGGCACTTTGGGCGTTGACGTCTTGCAACAGCTGACCCATCAAGGTCGCTTGGGTGGCAAGTACGGGAATTTTTTTCCTTTTGGTCAAAAGACAAGCAGGCTTTACCG
>JBHAZZ010000055.1:0-16845 GCA_041781275.1 Moraxella sp. | reverse complement strand
TGCCCCAACAGGAGAAGATTGGGATAAAGCCGTAGCATATTGGAATACCTTACATTCTGATGATGATGCACATTTTGATACCGTGATTGTAATGCAAGGCGAAGAGATTGAGCCACAAGTTTCATGGGGAACATCACCTGAAATGGTTATTCCAGTTACCCAAAATGTACCAACCCTTGAGCAAGCAAAAGACGATGTACAAAAAAATGACTGGACACGTGCTTACCAATATATGGGCTTAACCGCAGGACAATCACTCGCTGACATCAAGCTTGACCGAGTATTTATTGGCTCTTGCACCAATTCACGCATTGAAGATATCCGTGCGGCGGCTGAAGTCGTAAAAGGACGTAAAGTTGCAGACACGATTAAACAGGCGATGGTGGTTCCAGGGTCTGGTTTGGTGAAAAAACAAGCGGAAGAAGAAGGATTGGACAAAATCTTTATCGAAGCAGGTTTTGAATGGCGGCAGCCGGGGTGTTCAATGTGTCTTGCGATGAATGCCGATAAATTGCAAGCAGGCGAACATTGTGCCAGTACATCAAACCGTAACTTTGAAGGTCGTCAGGGTAATGGCGGACGTACACATTTAGTTAGTCCAGCAATGGCAGCCGCAGCAGCGATTGCAGGGCATTTTGTGGATGTGCGGACGTTTTAAATCATAGTAATAATAAGGTAATCGTTAAGGTTACCTTGTGTTAAAGATTTCTAATCCAATTTTGGAGTGATTTTATGGACATTGATGATGAAAAATTATATGTATTAGATACTAATATTTGGATTGCGTATCTAATTGGCAATCAAAAAGTGGTAGATAAAATTCAAGAGATTGGATTGGAAAATTGTTTTTTGATTGATTTTGTTTATTATGAATTGCAGTTTTGGGCAAAAATTAGCAATAATCCTGATGACAATCAGCGAAAATTAATGGAACTTTTTTGGAATGGAGAGGTTGCCACAATGGAAGATAAGCACATTATGGAAGACTTGCAAAGTTATGGTGAGTATAAAGCCAAACTTTATAAAGAAAATAAACAAATGGATATGCTTTCTTTAATGCTTGCTATACTTGCCTATCCTTATTACATTATGGTAACAGACCGTGTTGATGAGTTTGCTAAATTTGACGGTTTGAGAATTGAAAATTGGTTAGAATAAATGTAAAATTTTTAGATAATCTAAAATGATACAATATTCCAAATTTTGTTGATGTTGAAAGTTGTTTATCTGCCGTTTTAACTGAACTTACAAAACAGTTTGATTTATCAGAATAGGAGATAAAAAATGCCAATGTCTGTTGTTGAGCAATATTATCAAATGATTGAGCATTTGGATAATACCACCTAATTTGTTTAAGAGTAACCTTGCGAGCAATATCGGAGAATTTTATGGATAATTTGACCATTCTTAAAAACGCATTGGCTGAAAGTGCTGAAGTGCCCAGTATTTTATTGGATAAAATTCAGTATAATGGTGATAATGAATTGCTTTATGATGTATTATTTCCAATATTAGGTTGGGATAAAGATTATCAATCATTCGCTCATGGGCAATTTATGGAATATATGGAGTGGGAAGAGCCATATATAGATTTTGATAAATTCTTTATCATTAAAAATCGCCAATTAACCATCAATACTGATGATATGTTTGATGATTATGAACAAGAAGTCGGTGATGAAGATGAAATGGATGACATGGATATTTTTGATGCCTATGATTTACATCTTCAATATTGCTTTAAATACTTTAATAAAAAATTAGCGCCACATCAATTACGTTTGATTGACTTGGGAACTAATGAAAATGCGTATTTTTTATTAGTGCATGATGATGAAAATCAGATTGAAAATTTAGTTAATGCACTTAGTAAATTTGATATTCCTGTTCTTTTGAAGTAAATTTACAATTAAGGCAGTAAATTTTAAATGAATTTTCATCTTCATTGAATTTAAAAACAGGAGATAAAAATGCCAATGTCTGTTGTTGAGCAATATTATCAAATGATTGAGCATTTGGATAATCAATCTAAAATTGAATTAATCTCTAAAATTCAAGCGGATGCTCATGCCAATCAGCAATCACAACCTTATTTTGGGGCTTGGGACGATGACAAAGACGCTGATGAAATCATTGCTAAAATTAAAGAACATTCATCATGATATGATTATGGTTACTCGTAATACCAAAGAATTTGAACGTATTGATGATATTGTCATTCAAAATTGGATTGATGATGAGTTTTTCTAATACAGAAAATCTATCTGCCATTTTAACTGAACTTAAAAACAGTTTGATTTATCAGAATAGGAGATAAAAATGCCAATGTCTGTTGTTGAGCAATATTATCAAATGATTGAGCATTTGGATAACGCTGATAAAATCATTTTGGCTGAAAAAATTATGAATTCAGTCAAGCAAGAGCCAACCAATGATTTTTCGCAATATCCTAAGTTGTCAAAACTTATTGCTCACCCCAATGTTGTGAATGGTAATTCTGATGATTTGGTTAATATAAGTTGGGAAAAGGAGTTAAATCTTGACTTTCCGACATAACATTTATTTGGATACACATACTGTCATTTGGCTTTATCTTATGGAGATGGATAAATTTTCGGATAAAGCCATGCTTGATAATTCTATTTTAATTAGTAAAGATGAAAAGCTAACTTGTCATTATAACAATTGTGTTTGGTAATATAAGGAAAACCCCATGACTGATTTAACTCAAAACACCTATCTTAATGTACGCCAACCCACTCAAGTGGCAGGCGAAATGACCCTAAAATGTGCTGACATTGCCGAAGGTAGCACCCTAAGTAATGACTATGTGGCTAATATTTGGGGCTATACAGGCGAAAATATCAGCCCTGAGTTGGTTTGGGAAAATGCCCCTGAAGGGACAAAAAGTTTTGCTCTAACCCTATATGACCCTGATGCACCTACAGGTTCTGGTTGGAAACATTGGACGGTGTTTAATATTCCAAGTGATTGGACAAGCTTGCCTAAAAATGGCTCAAATAACTTTGGGCATGGTGTAGTGGAGCTAATGAATGATGCAGGATTAATGGGTTTTATTGGTGCATTTCCACCTAAAGGCGATATTCCGCATCGTTATATTTTTACGTTATATGCTCTAAGTGACACTTTGGAATTACCTGAAACCATCAGCCCTGCGGTACTTGGGTTTAATTTAAATGGTAAAGTGTTGGCGACGGCGACTTTAATGGCTTATTATAGTTGGTAAATTTTATTGGTTGTATTGACAAATAAGGGTAAATTATGCAGACCATAATATTATCTATACATGAAAATCATTTAGCAAAATTTATCAATTTTTTGGTAAGTTTGCCAAAAGATGACGTGAAAGTTTTAGAAAGTTTTTCAACCATTAAATCAAATACAGCTCATGACAAACTATCTTTAAACCAAGATGTGCCAGTCATTGATTTTGATAATATTTTACAGTTGTCTATGGCGGATTATCTTGATGATGAAAAAAGTAACATAGATGATAAATGGTTAAATAATCTATTTGCTTTAATGGATAGTTCTGTTGCAAATAGCGAAATCAAAGGTATTAAATTAACCAATCAAGATGATAGAAATTGGACAAGAGATGAGCTTTATGAGCGTTAATGTGTTTCTTGATACCAATATTTTGGTTTATACCATAGATGAAAGATTTTTTGATAAACAACAAAAAGCAAGACAATTATTGAGAAAGTTGCAAAGTGATGTTGGTTTTAATCCTGTGATTTCAACACAAGTATTGCAAGAATTTTTTATGGTAACAACCAAAAAATTAAAACAAGATAAAAATGCAATGCATAAAGTTGTTTATGAACTTTCACAAATGCAAGTGGTGAATAGTGATACAAAATTGGTTTTATTTGCCATACAAATTGCCATCAAATATCATTTGACTTTATGGGACGCTTTGATGATTGGTGCTGCTAAAAGAGTAAATTGTGAAATTATGTACTCTGAAGATTTAAATGATGGTCAGATTATTGAAGGTGTCAAAATTGTCAATCCATTTTTAAATGAATTTTAAATAAGGTTATTCATATGAAAAAATACACCATTGAAACAGGCATTGTTGCCCCCCTTGACCGTGCCAATGTGGATACGGATTTAATTATCCCAAAACAGTTTTTAAAATCCATTAAACGCACAGGGTTTGGCGATAATTTATTTGATGAATTACGCTACCTTGATGAAGGCTATTTGGGTCAAGATATTGCTAAACGCCCAAAAAATCCTGATTTTGTATTAAATCAAGCACGTTATCAAGGGGCAACCATTTTACTGACTCGCAGTAATTTTGGTTGTGGTTCAAGCCGTGAACACGCACCTTGGGCATTAAATGAATACGGCTTTCGTACCATCATTGCCCCAAGCTATGCCGATATTTTCTTTAATAATAGCTTTAAAAACGGTATGTTACCTGTGATTTTGACTGAAAGTGAAGTTGATGAGCTATTTAAAGAATGTGTGGCAAATGAAGGCTTTACATTAACGGTGGATTTGGAAAGTCAAAAGGTAATTTCGCCAAGTGGCAAAGAATATCATTTTGAAGTGGATGCCTTTAGAAAACATTGTTTGTTAAATGGTTTAGATGATATTGGTTTAACCTTACAAGACAGCGATAGCATTCGTGCCTTTGAAGAAAAAGCCCGTGCTGATAGACCGTGGGTGTTTAAGGATTTGGCATCTTGATTGGCAATAGTATGAGCCGTTTTTCTGCAATTGGATTTGATGTTAAGACTAGCGATGATTTGCTTTTATTGACAGAAAACATATTGCAAATGGCTCATCACTACTCTACGCATAAAAAAGCAGTATATTTTTGTTACACTGACCCAAGCGGTGCACAAATTTGGGTTTGCAAAGATAAAAAGCGTGGCGATATTATCAACACAATCCCAAGCTTTTTACCAAAGCAAACTCAAAAAATTGGTGTTTTGAAAATCAAACCAAAGGGTGCAAATAAAAAAGTTTTTGCCCATGCTTGGTTAAACCCAATTTATTATGACAATCATTCTATTGATGGGGATTTTCCGCTTGTTATTTATTTGCCAGATTATTTAAATCATCAAATAAAGAAAAACGCCCAAACGGCTTACTTGACTTTATTTGCAAATGATGTGGAATTGTATGTTGATAAACATGAATTTTACAAATGTAATGACAAGGGCGGTATTAAGATTGCCCATGAAAGCTTCTTTCCTATAGAAACATTTGATAAAATTCCGCATTCCCAAGTTTTGGTTAGTGGTACTGTTTTAAAAAGTGAATTACGCACCAATCAATTAACCAATAATCCGTTTTATTGGTGTCTAATTCAAACATATGCTTCAAATTATGAAGCGGTTTATCCGTATGATATGTTTGATAAAATACCCGAAGTTGGCAATATTATTTTTGGTAAATATTGGATAACAGGGCGTTTTGAATAATCTTAAGAGGAAATAACAATGACCAAACACATTGCAATTTTAAAAGGCGACGGTATCGGGCCTGAAATCGTTGCCCAAGCGGTGAAAGTGCTAGATAAACTCATTGCTGATGGCTTAGATGTTACTTACGAATACGCCAAATTGGGCGGTGAAGCCTATGACACTTACGGCTCACCATATCCTAGCCAGACCCAAGAAATCGTACGAAAAGCCGATGCAGTGCTACTTGGAGCGGTCGGTTCTCCACAATATGACAATTTAGAGCGTCCACTGCGTCCTGAACGTGGACTGCTTGCCATTCGTAAGGATTTGAATTTGTTTGCAAATTTACGTCCTGCCATTTTGTACAAAGAGCTTGCCAACGCATCAACCCTAAAACCTGAAGTGGTGGCAGGGCTTGATATTTTGATTGTACGAGAACTGACGGGCGACATTTATTTTGGTGAGCCACGGGGTATTCGTACATTAGAAAGTGGCGAGCGTGAAGGCTTTAACACCATGAAATATTCTGAGAGTGAAATTCGCCGTATCGCCAAAGTCTCCTTTCTTGCCGCCCAAAAACGTGGTGGTAAACTCTGTAGTGTGGACAAAGCCAATGTACTAGAAACTACCGAGCTATGGAAAGAAATTTTTACCGAAGTGGGCAAAGACTATCCAGATGTAACGCTTAGTCATATGTATGTGGATAATGCCGCCATGCAACTGGTCAAAGCACCAAAGCAATTTGATGTGATTGCCACAGGTAATATTTTTGGCGATATTTTGTCCGACCAAGCATCGATGCTAACAGGTTCTATTGGTATGTTACCTTCGGCAAGCCTTGATGAACACGGCAAAGGGTTGTATGAGCCAAGCCACGGCTCCGCCCCTGACATTGCAGGGCAGGACAAGGCAAATCCGCTGGCGACCATTTTGTCCTTGGCAATGCTGCTTCGCTACAGTTTAGGCGATGAAGCACGAGCCAAACAGGTAGAAACTGCCGTTGGCAGGGTGCTAGAGCAGGGTCTGCGTACCGCTGACATTTATGAAGATGGCACAACTTTGCTGTCTTGTTCGGCGATGGGCGATGCGGTGGTGGCTGCGCTGTAAATCTTAACACAAACACAAAAGCCTTTGGGTCGTCCAAGGGCTTTTTTGTTATTAAAAAAATAAGATAATATCATTTGACTGTTTGATGTTTTGATATGAAATAAACAAATGTATTTTAAAAGAGTACAAATGTACTTTAAAATATCAAAAAACTTTAAAATGAATAAAAAAATTTAGGACAAGAATTACTTCTTATCCTAAATTTTAGACACATTCAAAGACTGACTAGATTTCTTGTTCAGCCATTAAACTTGCGTTACCGCCTGCTGCTGTGGTGTTATAACTTAGACAAACTTCATGATATAACTGATTGATATTCCAATGGTTACTATCTTTGGTTTGACTAAAATCCATAATACGGCGAATGCTACCTGCCTGATTGGCAAGTTCCACTTTCAAGTCCACTGGTAGTTCATTTAATACCACCACACAATCGCTCGCCAACGCCTGTTCTTGACTGACAACTTCAATCATTTTTGGTAAATGCTGAGCCCAAATTGCCAATGGGTGTCCAGAAACCACTTGAGTAACAATGCCATTGGCACATAAATAAACTAACGCTGTTACTGCTTCACCCAATTGCCCATCATATAACCAAACTTTTTTCGGAGTATGCCAATATAAGGTATTTGTTTCTCCTGTTGGACCTTTTAACACACTACGGGCATGAGCAAGGCTATTTTGACTTGCTAGGCTAATGGCTTTTTGAGCATGGCTCTGTTCTTCACTCGATAGCCCCATTTGTGGCAATAATTGATTGACTTCGTCTAGGGCTTGAGTATTGACACTGGCTGGTGTCGTAACTTTTGGCGATTGCCAAACGCTTTGTTTGCTTAAGCGTTGTACATAAAACGGCCCGCCTGCTTTTGGCCCTGTACCCGACATGGCATGACCACCAAACGGCTGTACACCAACGACCGCACCAACGATATTACGATTGACATAAATATTGCCCGCTTCAATGCGACTGCAAATATGGTCAATTGTGCCATCAATTCGACTATGAATACCATGTGTCAAAGCATAATCTTTGCTGTTGATTTCATCAATCAATTTATCAAGATGTTTGGCTGAGAAACGCACAACGTGCAACACAGGTCCAAACACTTCTTTGGTTAATTGTGATAAATCTTTTAACTCAAACAGGATTGGCGATACAAAAGTCGCTTCTGGGCTAATTTGTGGGTCAATCGCAACTTCATGATAAGACTTGGCGGTTTGCTTTAATTCATTGATATGAGCCAATAAGTTTTGCTGGGCTTCTTTATCAATAACAGGTCCAATGTCGGTATTTAATGCCATGGGATTGGCAACTACCAGTTCATTCATCGCCCCTTTAATCATTTCTAGCATATGGTCTGCGATGTCTTCTTGCACACATAAAATTCGTAATGCAGAACAGCGTTGTCCTGCTGAGTCAAATGCCGAATTTAATACGTCTGCACAAACTTGTTCAGGCAAAGCGGTACTATCCACAATCATCGCATTTTGTCCGCCTGTTTCAGCAATTAACACAGGGTTATCTTGACGGCGACTTAAAGTTTGATTGATACGTTTGGCAACTTCGGTTGAACCTGTGAAAATAACACCGTTAATACGAGGGTCTTGGGTCAAACCTGCCCCAACATCACCTGCCCCTAAGACCAATTGTAACACTTCACGAGGCACGCCTGCTTCATGCAACCATTGTACAGCTAAATAGGCTATCAAGCTGGTTTGTTCGGCAGGCTTGGCTAAGACACTGTTGCCCATGACCAATGCCGATACCACTTCGCCCACAAAAATTGCCAAAGGAAAGTTCCACGGGCTAATCGCAACGACTGTACCCAATGCAGGTACTTGTCCTAAGTTTTGGGCTTGGTCGGCGTAATAACGACAAAAATCCACCGCTTCACGAACTTCAGCAATGGCGTTATTCATGGTTTTACCCGCTTCACGAATGGCGACCATCATCAATAACGGCGTACGTTCTTCCATCAGGTCAGCAAATTGACGCAAACATTCGGCACGCTTCGCCACAGGTAAATTTGCCCAAGCAGGTTGTGCCTGTACAGAGGCATCAATCATTGCACTAATGTCCGCCACATTGGCAAAAGTAACATGACCAACGATGTCGTTTGGGTTGGCAGGATTGATGACGGCGTGTTTTTGCCCTGTTTGGCTTGGCGTAACTGCTGGAGCAAGTAAAGAAGTTGCATCTAGCGTCAATGATAATCCTGCGTTCATGTCCGCTTGTAATTGTTGTAACACATGTTCGTTACTTAAATCTACACCACGAGAATTTTTACGGGTGTCGCCATATAATTGACGAGGCAACGGAGTTAAACCATTTGGCAATCCTTGTGTGCGAGCCACTTCATCAAGCGGACAAGTAACCAATTCATCAATGCTCACGCTTTCATCAACAATACGATTGACAAATGAGCTGTTTGCACCATTTTCTAACAAACGGCGAACCAAATATGCCAATAAGGTTTTATGTGTGCCAACTGGGGCATAAATCCGTACCCGTCTGCCAAGATTTTTTTCGCCCACAACTTGGTCATATAAAGTTTCACCCATACCATGTAAGCATTGAAATTCATAATCTTTATCACCCGCCATTTCATGAATGGCAGACAATGTGTAGGCATTATGTGAGGCAAATTGTGGGAAAATCGCATCTTGAGCGGATAATAACTTTTTGGCACAAGCCAAATATGAAATGTCTGTATGCACTTTACGGGTATAAACAGGATAGCCGTCCATACCATCAACTTGAGCCCATTTAATTTCGCTGTCCCAATACGCCCCTTTGACCAAACGTATCATCAGTCTTTGACCGTTACGGCGAGCCAAATCAATCAAATAATCAATGACATAAGGACAGCGTTTTTGATAGGCTTGCACCACAAAACCAATGCCATTAAATCCTTTTAATTCAGGGTCACTAACTAACTGCTCCATCAAATCCAGCGACAACTCTAAACGGTTGGCTTCTTCAGCGTCAATATTTAGTCCGATGTCATAGCTTTTTGCCAATAAAAACAACTCTTTTAAACGTGGTAACAGTTCAGTCATCACCCGATGATGTTGGGCTCTGAAATAACGGGGGTGAATGGCAGATAATTTGACCGAAATCCCATTACCATCATATACGCCACGCCCTTTGGCATCTTTACCAATGGCATGAATGGCATTGACATAATCTTGATAATAACGCTGTGCGTCCGCCTCGGTCATCGCCGCTTCGCCAAGCATATCAAAAGAAAAACGGTAGCCTTTTTGTTCACGGGCTTTACCATTGTTTAACGCTTCTTGAATGGTTTGCCCAGTAACAAACTGTTTACCCAACATTTTCATGGCATAGTTTACCCCACCACGAATAAACGGCTCACCGCCTTTTTGAATGACACGGGTTAAAGCTGACCCTAAGGTTTTTTCGTTCGTTGGTGCTGACAATTTACCCGTTAATAACAGCCCCCAAGCAGCAGCATTGACAAATAATGATGGGCTATTGTTTAAATGACTTTTCCAATCTCCCCCTGCCATTTTGTCCTTAATCAATTTATCACGGGTGGCATTATCAGGAATGCGAAGCAGTGCTTCTGCCAAACACATGAGTGCAATGCCTTCTTCACTTGACAAAGAAAATTCGTGCATTAAGGCATCAACCCCAGAAGCACGACTGCGGTCAGCACGCACTTGCGTTACCAAACGGCGAGCCAAAGTTTCAATGTTTTGACGTTGTTGGCTATCTAAAGATGCTTGCTGTGCTAATTGTTTTACGGCAATACTTTCATCAAGGCGATAAGCATTGGTAATCGCATCACGCAATGCAGATTGAGTATGAGCAAAATTAAACATAATACTTTCCTATACTTCCTATAAAAAAATGGACAGCCAACCCTACAATGAGCGACTGTCCATGTCTAAACAACTTCTGTTTATGTCAAAGGATTATTTGGCTTGTTGATAAGCACGGTCTGCTTCATCAAAACGAGCCATCACTTCGTCTTTTGGTTTGGTCATGAGCGACACCACATAAATTGCCAAGGCACTTAAAGCAAACCCAGGAACGATTTCATATAAAGCACCGCCAGTCAAAGGTTTCCAAGCAATCACCACCAAGGCACCAACCACCATACCAGCCAAGGCACCAGCACCTGTCATACGTCGCCAGAACAATGACATAATCACCACAGGACCAAAAGCAGCCCCAAAGCCAGCCCACGCATAAGACACCAAACCTAACACTTTACTGTCAGGATTTTGGGCAATGACAATGGCGATGACCGCAACGGCAAGTACCATCAAACGACCAATCCACACAAGCTCTTTTTGAGTGGCTTGTGGACGTAAAAAGCCTTTATAAAAGTCTTCGGTAATCGCACTTGAACACACCAAAAGCTGACAACTTAAGGTACTCATCACGGCTGCCAAAATCGCTGACAACACAATCCCAACAATCCAAGGATTAAATAAAAGCTGTGATAAACCAATAAAAATACGTTCGTTATTGCCTTGTAAAATACCCACATTTTCTGGGTGAGCTGTAAAATAAGCAATACCAAAATAACCAACGGCAACTGCACCACCCAGACACAAAATCATCCAAGTCATACCAATACGGCGAGCATTCACCAAAGATTTGACCGTATCAGCCGCCATAAAACGTGCTAAAATATGTGGCTGACCAAAGTAGCCCAAGCCCCACGCTGCCGCACTAATAATTCCAATAAATGACGTGCCAAATAATAAACTGGCATAATTTTTATTATTGGCTTCACTTGCCATGGCAATCGCTGTGCTGATTTCGTCCATACCACCAAGATTGAGATAGACCATGATTGGAGCAAACAACAAGGCAAAAATCATCAAACTTGCCTGAATGGTATCCGTCCAACTCACCGCCAAGAAACCACCAATAAAGGTATAGATAATGGTCGCAAATGCACCAAGCCACAATGCCGTGCTATAGTCAATCTCAAACAAACTTTCAAACAGACGGGCACCTGCAACAATGCCAGAAGCACAATAGATGGTAAAGAAGAATAAAATAATCGTTGCTGAAGCAATCTTAATTAAACGATTATCTCCGCCAAAACGATGATGAAAATACACAGGTAAAGTCAGAGCATTATTATTATACTCCGTATGAACCCGTAAACGCCCTGCTACCAATAGCCAGTTAAGATATGCACCAATGGTCAAACCAATGGCAATCCAAGACTCACTTAACCCAACAGCAAAAATTGCCCCTGGTAAGCCCATTAATAGCCAGCCTGACATATCCGATGCACCAGCTGACATTGCTGTGACAAAACTGCCTAAACTTCTACCACCCAAAATGTAATCATCAAAATTACGGGTGGCAAAATAGGCGGCTAGACCTATGCCCAATACTGCAATTAAGTATAAAGCAAAGGTAATATACACAGCGTTATTCATAATACTCATGATAACACTCCTTAAACCTTATTTATCAGCTATCATTGTAAATTGCCAAAGTTTATGACCAACGTATCTAAAAAAGTACCTGAAAAATTGGACAAAAACAGCAACTCGTTGTGGCGTTCATGTTCACCAAACGAAAATGATTCCTAACTACATGATAAACCCAAATTCTAGTTAAAATCAAGTAACAAAACACAACACATTTAAAAAATATAACAATATTTACAAAACTCATCGCTTTTTTGCCAGTGTGGGGGGTATGGCGCTGTCTATATGGTCTTTTGAGATTAAAATTTGTTCTTTGATTAAGGTTGCTGCAAGGTCGTTGATCAAAAAAGATTTATGAGTGAATATTGATTGACTTATTGATGATGATTGATGATAATAAAAATACACTTGGCAATCAATAAGGAGTAGCCATGAAATCCCTGTTTTCTTTAGCAAAAGCAAAAATTTCAGTACTGACGGTACTGATGATGGCGCTTGCTGTTTTGCCCAGTTATCAAGCGCTCGCCCAAACTTCAGGCAAGCTGCCCTTTGTCGGCACACGTTATTTTAATTTTGATGGCGGTACAGGTACCGAAAGATCGATGACCATCACAAAAAATGGTCAGGTAACCATCAAATTGCACGGTTTGTATTCTATAGAGACGATTTATCAGGGTAAGTATCAGAATCCTTTGTTGATTAACGATACTGGCAGCAGTTATTATTATCAAATCAAAGGCGATAACATCTATATGCTCAATAAAGATAAAAAGCTAGAACATGGCTGTTATCCCACCAACGAGCGTGAGAATTTTGATGATGACAGATGTATTGCCAAACTGTATGACTAGCCATAAATCTTTGTTGGTTAATGAATACAAATTAATGCAAATTAAGACAAACGACAAATCCGCCGTCTTTTTTGTTCAAAACTTCTGACAATGGGCTTGGCTTGTAACTGCCAAACCAACTGGCTAACCGCCACGCCCAGTTCATCAAAGTGCCGAGTAAAGGCTGTCATACAGGCAGTCAGATAAGATGGATTGCCATCTATGGTCAAAGACAGTGTACATTCGTTTAGTTGATTAAGCTGATAGTCGCCTTCTAGGGGTAAATGTTGAGCAAAAATACGCTCGCACACATCGGCAAACACCATCACCACGCCACCGCCTTTTTTGGGTAGGTGTAGGGTATCGCCTTGTCTGCCTTCAATTTTGGCAATCACTTGCGTGGGCTGCCCGCACGGACACGGCGCATTGTCCGCCACCAACACATCATCAAGGCGATAACGCACCACAGGCTGACTTTGACGGCTAAAATCGGTGATGATGGGAATAAAACGGCTGTCGGCAAGCCATTGTTTTTCCACATAAATGTACTCTTCGTTCAGATGTAGCCTGCCATGTGTGCAAGTATGCGCCAAAAATCCTTCGGTGGCTTGATAAACTTGCCCAACTTTGTCAAAACACGTGCTAAGTAGTGTGTGCGTTTGCTCGTCCAAAACTTCCGCCACGCTGATGACGTATGGGGGGCGAAATTTGACAAGTGATGGCTCTAAGGCAATGGCACGCAGCACACTGGCAGGGGCGACAATGATGGTCGGGCGGTACTGTATTAAACGCTGAATGTGCGTGTCAAACTTATCAAACAAATCAAAAAATTCAAAATTGATGGTGGGCGTGCGTACGGCGTTGTACAGGTTGTTATTGGCTCTTAGAAAAAAAGCAATGCGCTCTTTGTGCAGCAGCCCATCGGGGAGCAATTTAGCCAAAATCGTCCCTGCCCACATCGCTTGCTCTTGGTCGCTGACCAAAAACACCCCCCGTTTACCTGTTGTGCCCGATGACAGCCCCACGCTATAACCGCCAAGGGTGGGCGAAAAATCCCGAGAATTTTCAGCCTGATAAGCGCAGTCTAGCACGTCTTTGAGCTTTAGCCCTGCGGTATTAATCTCGTCAAATTTATCCATCATCACCGCTTTGTCCATCAAAGGAAATTTGTCCAAAGGCTGATGAATATAAGGGGCAAAATAAGGGCTATCAGCTAGGGTGTGTTTAAAAAATTTGTTCAGCTTGGCTTGTTGATGGGCTTCTAAGGCGCTGCGATGGTTGAATTTTAGGCGTTTGGCTTGCCAATAATAATACAATACTTTGATAAGATTCATAAAATTTTCCTAAGTTTGTGATTTTGAATTTAAAAAGCTGGATAATTGGTTGGGTTGGATTTTGATAAGATGATAAATAGTTAACAGTTCATCTGATGTTTAAAATTTATACTCTTTAAACAGGCATAACACAACAAAACCACGAGCGCAAGTACTGCCCCTGCGCCCACATCTAACACAAGATGGCGTTTGGTTTGTAAGACGGCAAACAAAATCCACCCACCTCAAAGCAGCCACACTGCCCAAAGCGTCCGCCGCCGTTTGTCATACATCCACACTCATGGCATAAATAAACTGGCAAAGCCGTTGGCGATATGTCATCAAAGCGTTGTCCTATGCGTTGCTGGCTGCTGCGCTGACGGTGTGCGTCAAAATGGACGTACCAAACACTTCATGACTGACATGAATGGCAATGCCTTTGTCGTGGAGCTGTTTTAGCTTATCTAGCGTGCGATAATACGCCTTGATGTCAGACAATAAAGGGTGAACCAGTCTTGATGGTGGTCGCCCAAGGTAATTTAGGTGCGACCATGCACTGTCGCCTGCCAGCAGTATCCAGCCTTGCTGGGTGTGTACAAATAGCCCAAGATGTCCTGCGGCGTGCCCTTCCAAAAACACCACAAACACATCATCACTGTCAGGCAACAAAAAGCCATGAGTAAACGGGGCAAGTGCATTAGGTAGGGCAGTTTGGGTTAACTGCTCCACAAAACGCACCCTATCTACAAAGTCCTTTGGCATGACATCGGGCAAAAAGCCTTGACGAACCGCCGCAAAATTTGTCAAATGACGCACCGCCAGAAAGCCTGCTTGACTGGCAACGATGGGCACGCCTGCAAAATCTTTTAGCCCAGAAATGTGATCGCCATGAAAATGCGACACAATGATGCCTGCCAAATCGCTTGGATAAATGCCCAATTTTTGTAATTGATGGAGCATGGCGTCTGGCGGCTGAAAATACACGGGGGTAATTTTGGGGTATAGGGCATAACTGCCGTGCTTTGTAGCGTCAAAAAAATGCGTGCTATAGCCTGTGTCGTACAGCCATAATTTGTCGCCAGTGTTGATGAGCGTGCATTGGGCGGGAAATTGGCAAGTTTGGCTTAGGCTTGCACCACGCACCGCCATACAGGCTTTGTGAGTGCAGTAACCTGCAATAAAGGTTTGAATGGTTGCCATAACATCACTTAATTATCAAAAATTAAAGGGGGATAATGGCGCAAAATCCCTTTGTCGGTAATCGTCCAAAGTGGCGCTACTACGCCCATGCTTTTTAAGCCCTGATTTATCCAAGTGTTGCAAGTATAAAACAAAAAATAACTGCCACGAGCTTCATAAAAAGCATCGTCTTTGCCATATACTGCGTTGGTGGCGATAAAAATGGGCTTGCCATGCTCGGTGTCTAGGTCGTTTTCTATGTAGTTGATGAGCGTTTGGTATTGGTGGTGGCTTAGGCTTAGTTTGGCGCAGTGCTCACAGCTTTTTAGGGTGTGTTGGTCATAAAAAGTAACGTGCATGGCAGAACTGCTAAAGCCACTGACTGCTTTTAGGGCGGTGGACGCTTTTAAATCTGCCCAAGTGGGGGTATTTAAATAAAAGCCTTTATCGCCCCAGCCAATCGCCACATAGTCTTTGGCATGACCGTTTTGGGTGTGGGCAGGGTCAAAGGTGTGCGTCCAGTCTTTTTGCTCGCTGACGGTTGGTAGCACAAAATCGGTATGAACGCCATTAGAAAGCAGATAAATGGTAACATCGCCGGTGGTATCACGACTGCCTGTGGCGATATAAGGGACAAATTTGATACACAGTGCGTATATCACAAAAAACAAAACCAAGCCCAATAAGGCTTTTAAACTCCAAACGACATAAATCATCATTCGTTCCTTGATGGTTGATTTAGTGTGGGGGGTTATTGTCATGGTGTATCACTTTTTAAGGTTGGGTAGTAACAAAAGGTGTAAGACTAAGACTGCAAATCAAACAGCCCTGATTTATCCACCCCTTCGGGCAGTCCCATCAGTAAATGTAGCAGATGGTCAATCACCAAATCCTGCTGACAAATCACATACGGCATTGTTGGTGCACGTTTGTATTTAAGTTGCTTAGATAAAATGCGAGCGTCTTGTTTGAATAAAGTTTTGATAAAGGGGCTAAGTAGGGCAAATTTTAGGCGACTGGGCAATACACCTTTGGGAATACAAAGGCGCACACTTAAATGCAGGCGATTTGTTTGGCTTGGCACAAAGGCAATGACAATGCGATACATCAGCGTATCGCCTTTTTTGTAATCAATACTGGCAAGGCAGGGCAATTCAAACTTGGCAATATTGACATCAATACCCCTATCAAATAGGCGATTAATCAGCCCATTTTGCTTGTCTAGTAGCTGATAGGTGGTGGCAAAACTGCGCTCATCGTGGCATTGGCTGATGTGCATACGCTGCCTGCCTTGACTGCGCAGTAAGCCTTGATGGACATAAGGGGTGTGCGTGGGGTCAAGAAAGTTTTCAATGCCGTGTATAAAATCTGCGTCCATGCGATGCGTGCTGTCATGACTGTCAAACGCTGCGGGGCAGTGCAGGGCGGTGGACGGCAGTTTTTGGCTGTTGCTGTCAAGATTGACCCAAATCCAGCCATCTAGCACTTGGCAGGCGTGGCGTGTCAGCTGGACATCGGGCGATTTGCCAAAACACGGCGCAATGATGG
>JBHAZZ010000054.1:0-3083 GCA_041781275.1 Moraxella sp. | reverse complement strand
GCCTGATTTTGTCAAACTTGCCGAAAGTTATGGTCATAAAGGGGTAAAAATCACCAACCCTGCCACCATGGAACAAGAGCTAAAAGCAGCGCTAGAAATGGACGGTTTGGTATTTATTGATGTCTATGTGGATAAAGCCGAGCACGTTTATCCCATGCAAATTGCAGGACAATCCATGCGTGATATGTGGCTATCTAAAGGGGAGCGTACCTAATGACGATTGCAAAAAAACACTTAATTTCTGTTTTGATGGAAAACGAAGCAGGGTCGCTGTCTCGTGTGGTGGGGCTATTTAGTCAGCGTGGTTATAACATTGACAGCCTAAACGTAGCCGCCACCGAAGATCCGACCATTTCACGCTTGACGCTGACCACCATCACCACCAGCGATAAGATTGAACAAATCACCAAACAGCTTCATAAGCTCATTGAAGTGGTAAAGGTACAAAACTTGTCCGAAGTTACCCAAAACAGCCAAATTGAACGGGAGCTTATGCTTATCAAAGTGCGTGCCACAGGATCGCATCGTGAAGAAGTGTACCGTACGGCGGACATTTTCCGTGCGCAAATCGTGGACGTTAGCGCCAATCTTTATACCATCTTGATTACAGGCGACGCTGGTAAATTAGATGGCTTTATTGAAGTGATTGGGCGTGATAAAATCTTAGAAGTGGTGCGTTCTGGGGTGATTGGGATTGCTCGGGGAGAAAAAACCTTGAGTTTGTAGCTTAACACCAAACAAATATTAAGGGGGCAAAATGATAGTAGAATTGGCAAGCCTACCGCCTATCGTACAGGCGTATATACAACAAGGCGAGCAAGTGTCTATTAGACAAGATGGACAAGAAGTTGCTGTGATTGCTACAACGCCTGCCCCCAAGCCGCTTATTAGAGAGCCTAATTTGTTGGCGCATTTGGTAAAAGTCAGTGATGATGATGTTTGGTTTGAGCCAATGAGTGATGAAGAGTTGGCATGGTGGAATGGCGATTATACCGATGACTATGGGATTAGCAAATGAACGGATATTTGCTAGATACACATATTTTGGTGTGGTGGTGGACAGACGCAAGCAGATTGTCGCCCGCCGCTTATCATGCCATTCATCAATCGGGTCAAAACATCTATGTGAGTGCTGTCAGTATTTGGGAGATGGCAATTAAATATCACAAGGGCAAGTTTTCTGAAGCTGAGTCGATTATTAAGCATTTAGAGTATTTAATGACAAAAAGCCAATTTTTGCATTTGGATATGAATCATCAACATGGATTATTGGCAGGGAAATTACCCCAAGTTCATGGCGATCCCTTTGATAGAATGCTTGTTGCCCAAGCCATCAGTGAAAATCTTACCTTGATTAGTAAAGATGAAAAGCTACAGCAGTTTGAATTAAAGTTACTTTGGTAAAACCACAGTCAGACAGCCTGATTTATTCTTTTTATGATGTTAATAAAAACCAATGACGATTAAAAAGAATAAATACTTAATTTAACCCACGCCTTTTGGCAATTTTAAAGGAAAACTTTATGAGTTTAAATGTTTATTATGACAAAGATTGTGATTTGTCATTAATTCAAGGCAAAAAAGTCGCCATCATCGGCTATGGCTCACAAGGTCATGCCCACGCCCTAAACCTAAAAGACAGCGGCGTTGATGTCACGGTTGGCTTGCGTGCAGGCTCTGCTTCTTGGAAAAAAGCTGAAAATGCAGGGCTAAAAGTTGCCGAAACCACTGAAGCAGTCGCTGGTGCCGATGTGGTGATGATTTTGACCCCAGACGAATTCCAACGTCAGCTATACAAAGAAGTTATTGAGCCAAACATCAAACAAGGCGCAACCCTTGCTTTTGCGCACGGCTTTGCCATTCATTATAACCAAGTTGAGCCCCGTGCCGACCTTGATGTGATTATGGTTGCCCCAAAAGCCCCAGGGCACACGGTACGCTCTGAATTTGTCAAAGGCGGTGGCATTCCTGATCTAATCGCTGTATGGCGTGATGCGTCAGGCACAGCCAAGCAGCTTGCACTGTCTTATGCAGCAGGCGTGGGTGGTGGTCGTTCTGGTATCATTGAAACCACGTTTAAAGACGAAACCGAAACCGACCTATTTGGTGAGCAAGCCGTTCTATGTGGTGGCGCAGTTGAGCTTGTCAAAATGGGCTTTGAAACCCTAGTAGAAGCAGGCTATGCCCCTGAAATGGCGTATTTTGAGTGCTTGCATGAGCTAAAACTTATCGTGGACTTGATGTACGAAGGCGGCATTGCCGACATGAACTACTCCATCTCTAACAACGCTGAGTACGGCGAATACGTTACAGGTCCAGAAGTCATCAATGAGCAAAGCCGTGAAGCCATGCGTAATGCGCTAAAACGCATTCAATCTGGTGAATATGCCAAAATGTTCATCGCTGAAGGGGCGACCAACTACCCATCAATGACCGCTCGCCGCCGTAACAACGCTGCGCACCAAATTGAAATCACTGGTGCTAAACTGCGTGCGATGATGCCTTGGATTGGCGGTAACAAAATCATTGACAAAGAAAAGAACTAAACTTTGGACATGATATTGTTTATGTTTATCAAAACATAAGTAGCATAAAACAAGCCCCGCTTTTTTTGGCGGGGTTTGTTCTTTTTTTTTGAAGTTTAGGGTTATTCCACTTGTGCCAATTCTACACGACGGTTTTGGGCACGTCCTTCATCGGTGGTATTGTCAGCAACAGGGTCTTTGTCGCCATAACCGTTGGCGCTTAGACGGCTAGCGTCCACCCCTTGAGCGATGATGGCAGCCATGACAGCTTTGGCACGTCCTTCAGACAATGCTTGGTTTTTGGTGGGGTCGCCCACGTTGTCGGTATAGCCATTAAGTGCCACTTTGATCTCGGGGTGAGCTTTTAGGAAAGTTGCCACTTCCGCAATTTGATCTTGGGATTTGGGTAAGATGTTGGTTTTGCCTGTGGCGAAATTGACTTGTAGGGCGATTTTACCGCTGCTTTCAATTTCTGCTTTGATTTCTTCGGCGGTGGGTGCGTCTTCAGTGGCTGCTTCTGTCGGCTTGGCTGCTGCGTTGTCTTTTGGGCTTTCACGG
>JBHAZZ010000053.1:0-3917 GCA_041781275.1 Moraxella sp. | reverse complement strand
TGGCAATGGGTGAACACGGCTTGGATGTTGCCTATGTGATTACTGGTAGTCATACACTACCTGCTCAATATTCTGAGCAGGAAATAGCTCTTGTGGAAGGTATTAAGCGGTTAGACCCACAAATTCGTAACTTTATTTTAAGGGGATTAGAATTATGAATGCCCAGATTGTTAGAAAAGAACCAAACAGCGATGAAAAAAGAATTTCTGAACTGGAAAAAGAAGCAACCGCTTTATCCAGTTCAAATTTGGAAATGGCGATTGTTCGTTTGAAGGAAGCAAATTATTTAAAGGGTCAAGTTAGTACCACTTATCCCATTCAATCCTATTTAAGATTGCCAAAATATTTATATAAGAATGGACAATTTAGCCAAGCGATTACAGAACTTGAAAAACTGATAGAGCAAACACCACATATGATTAGGCGTTCTACTTTTCGTCAAGATTATTATTCAGACGAATTGTATGAGTTGTTATGTAAACCAAGTGAATTGGCACATTACTGTGCTATTTACGAATTGATGGCAAAATTCTATCGTAAAGAAAAAATGATAGATAAAGCAGAATATTACGAAACAATGGCAAGTAACGCTGAATTTAAAATAGAGGGTTTGTCTGAGCGTGCAAATAAGGCAAGGAAGTTGGCGTGGGAAAAACACCGCCAACACCCAACCACTAAACGCTTAACCACTAACAACACACAACAACCAATAGTCCAAGCCAAAATGACAAGCCGACAATTAAGAAAAATTGAAAAAGCGAATTATGATGATGATATAAGTATGATGATTGGTGGCATAATAGCCTTAATTTTGATTGGTGGGCTTGGCATTTGGTTGGTATGGAAAATTTTTAGCTTCCTATTCTGACAGTCCTTGTGCTGGGTCAAAAACAACCCCCAATCCTAAAAGAATTGGGGGGTTGGGTTGCAAGGTACGCTAGGCACTCTGTCTTTGCCGTGCTATAATGCTTGGCAAAAACTGCACGGTTCTCGTGGAACGCTGTCATCATTATACTGTAAAATTCAAAAAGCACAAGCAAAACAACCCTTAAACCTTCCTAAAATCCCCACAATTCCCCCAATGCTATCCTAGCCCCATTATCCACCAATGGGGCTTTTTTATGGCTTATTCATTATCAAATCGCAGTTTAAACAACCTAAACGGTGTGAAACCTGACCTAGTCAAAATCGTCAAGCGTGCGATAACCATTACCGAGCAAGACTTTGTGGTCATTGAAGGCGTGCGTAGCCGTGAGCAGTGCATGATTAACTATGGTAAAGGTCGCACGGTCGCCCAACTGTCCGCCAAAAACATTCCTGCCAAATATGCCAAACCCAACCATGCCAAAGTTACTTGGCTAAAAAATCCTTTTAATTCCAAACATTGCAAGCAATCAGATGGCTACGGACACGCCGTGGACATCTGTCCGTATCCTGTGGATTGGTCTAATTTATCTAAATTTGACAAGATTGCCGAAGCCATGTTTACCGCCGAAAAACAGCTAAAAGCGGAAGGGCAAATCAGTCAAAGCACCAACCTACGCTGGGGAGCGGACTGGGATAAAGACGGCAAACACCGTGAACGGGGCGAGTCGGACAGCCCACATTTTGAGATTTTATAAGAGGATATAATGGCGATTAAACTCGTTGATAACTGGCAAACAGGCTATAAGTGGTTTTCTAATTGGGCGTTTATCTTGATTGTATTTCTTGCCACCACGCCCTTGCCACCAGAAATTACAGAGCTTTTACCACCAGTCGTTCAAGACAAATTGACCGCTATCGTGGCGGTGTGTGGGCTGATTTTACGCTTTATCAAACAAAGCAAAGGCAATATAGGGGGTAATGATGGATACGATTGATAAAGCCAATGCCGACTATGAACGTTGGCTGTCTGAACAAACCAAGTCAAAAACACCACCACCCAACAACATCAAAGAGTGTGTGGATTGTGGAGGCGAGATTGGCGACAAACGCAAACAAGCCGTCCCCCATGCGGTGCGGTGTGTGGCGTGCCAAGCGGATTTTGAAAGAGGTAAATGATGATTTTTAAATTGGAACTGTATCAGCTTATCACGCTTGCCCTAACCATTGGTGGCACGCTGTGGGGCGTGGGTAAGGCGTTTTTTAACCGAGTGGAAAGCTCAATCAAAGAAAAAGACGAAACCCTTGCCAAAGCCCTATCAAGTCTGGGCGATAAACTGGACAAAGAGTCCGAAGCCATTCGCCAGCTTGACCGTGAGATTTTAAAATTAAAGGCTGAACTACCCCGTGAATATGTCTCAAAAGACGATTTTATCCGCTCGTTTACGGTAGTGGAAGCCAAGATTGATGCGGTGCAAACCACGCTTACTCATCTACATAACAAGGAAAAATGATGTCTATTGATTTGTTAAAAGTACGCCGAGAAAGCCTTCGCTGGCATTTGTTAAATGCCCTTGATAAGGCTCGTCCTTTGGGGGCATTGGACATACTACTCTTAGATGTGGTGCGGTGCATTTATGCAGACGCAACCGCCAACGAACTACACGCCCAGCTTGACTACCTGCACGGTCATCACTTTGTGGAGCTTACCAAACGCCCTGACGGTCATTGGCACGCCAAGCTGACCCACATTGGCATTGATGTGGTGGAATATGTGGCGGACTGCCCTGTGGGTATTGCTCGCCCTGACAAGTATTGGGCTTAGGGGGTGTTATGGCTCGTGCCAATGCAGTAAGTAAATTAAGCCCAGAGCATAAAAAACAGCTTGATGACCGTTTGTTTTCAAATGGTTTTAATGGTTATGTGGAGCTGGAAAGCTGGCTTAGAGAATTGGGCTATGAAATCAGTAAATCCGCCATTCATCGTTATGGGCAAAAATTAGAACGAAAATTATCCGCCATCAAGGCAAGCACACAAGCATCGCTGATGATTGCCGAAGCCATTCCCGATGATGGCGATGCACGCAGTCAAGCTGTGTTGTCTTTGGTGCAAACTGAAATTTTTAATGCCCTAGTTGCTTTGCAAGATTTGGAAGATGATGACAGCATTGACCCTGTCAAGCGTTTGTCAATGATAACAAAGGCAGGGAAAGGCATTAGCGAGATTGTCAAAGCGTCCATCTTGCAAAAACAGCACGCCATTGATGTACGAGAAAAGGCAGAACAAACCGCCAAAGAAGTTGAAATCATTGCCAAAACAGGTGGACTGTCTGACGAGACCGCCAACCTTATCCGTGCTAAGATTTTGGGGATTGCACAATGAATAAAAAGCGTGGACTAGGCACAGCCATTGCTTTTTCAGCATTGGTGGTATGCACAACCTGTTTGGAAGTGAAAGGCTATCCTTGTCGTTGTTTGTGGGTAGTGGTTGTTATTTGGGCATTTTTTGGGAAATTTTAATGACAAAGCAAACGACTCCAAGCGTTCTACTCCCTTACCAACAAGACTGGGTTGCCGACCAATCCGAAGTGAAAATCTTTGTCAAAAGTCGCCGTATCGGTGGTTCGTGGGCAGAAGCTGGCGAGTCCGCCCTTGAAGCGTCTCGCACCAATGGGCAGGACACTTGGTATATTGGCTATACTAAGGATATGGCGATTGAGTTTATCCGAGATGTGGCGGACTGGGCAAAATTCTATGATTTGGTGGCTGATGAAATCCAAGAACATGAAGAAATCTTTGAAAATGGCGATGAGAAAAAGGCGATTTTGGCATTCACAATCAAATTTGCCAGTGGCTACCGTGTTACCGCTCTATCATCATCGCCTAGAAACTTGCGTGGTAAACAAGGGCGTGTGGTTATTGATGAAGCAGGGTTTCACGACGACCTAGAAGAGCTGTTAAAGTCTGCTCTAGCTTTGACGATTTGGGGTGGGTGCGTGCGGATTATTTCCACGCACAACGGAGCGACTAACCCTTTTAACTTGCTGGTGGAAG
>JBHAZZ010000052.1:0-27786 GCA_041781275.1 Moraxella sp. | reverse complement strand
TCTGCTGACATCGCTTTGACGTTGGGCTGTTTTGAAGAAGCGTGCCCACTGGGTCTTGCGCCAACATCTAGCACGACAGCGACACTGGCGTTGGGCGACGCATTAGCGGTGGCGCTGCTACACGCTCGGGGTTTTAGTAGTGAAGATTTTGCTTTGTCGCACCCTGCCGGAGCGTTGGGTAAGCGTTTATTGACCAAGGCGGGTGATGTCATGCACACCGAAAACTTGCCAATCGTCAATCATAACGTCAGCTTAAATGATACGCTGTTTGCCATGACGGGCGGTCGCCTTGGGCTTGCCATTGTGCTTGATGATGATGGCGAAGTGGTGGGGATTTTTACCGATGGCGACCTAAGACGTAAATTGGCGGTTTCTACCGATTTGTCGGTCAAAATTCACACCTTAATGACCAAAAACCCCAAACACATCACCAAAGATACCCGAGCGTCCGATGCCTTAAGCTTGATGAATGAATATAGCATTGGACAGCTTTTGGTACTACAAGACAGAAAACTGTTGGGCGTGGTTAGCCTGCATGATTTATTAAAAATGGGGGTAAAATAATGCACGAAAACGCATTACAAAAAGCCAAAAATATCAAGCTGTTTGCGATGGACGTGGACGGCATTTTGTCTGACGGACAGATCATTTATAATTCTTATGAAGTAGAAACCAAAGCTTTTTTTGTGCAAGATGGACTGGGATTACAGGCACTCAAAAAATTTGGCATGACCCTTGCCATCATCACTGGCAGAAGCTCTCCCATGGTAGAACGTCGTGCCAAAGAGCTTGGTATTCATCATGTGATTCAAGGGCGTGATGACAAATTTGCGCAGCTTAGTCGCCTTGCCGATGAGCTTGGGCTGTCGCTGTCCGAATGTGCTTATATGGGTGATGATTTGCCTGACCTAAAAGCGGTAAAAGAAGCAGGGTTTGGGGTGTGTGTACCCAATGGCTGCCAAGAAACGCAGTTGGCTGCCGATTTTATCACCAGTAAAACAGGCGGACATGGTGCAGTGCGAGAAGTGTGTGATTTTATATTAAAGGCTCAGGGAAATTATGATGCCTTTATCCAACAATACCAATAAACACGAGAAAACGGCGTGAATGCAAAAATTTTAAGCGTCATTGGGCTTTTGGTGTTGGCGGTCGGTGTTTGGTTTTTTTATAAAGAAGACGTTAAAGTTGAACCCACGTTGCCTGCCGCTCCGCAAGCTTCCTATGAAGTAACCGAAATCAAGGCGGTACAAACCAACGAACAAACAGGCGATGTGGAGTACACGCTGACCGCTGATTCACTGGTAAAAAATGCCTTGGGCGAAGAAGAAATGGTGAACGCCAAAATGGACTGGTCGCCCCCCGATGGCGAAAAGTTTCACTTGACCGCCGCTCGTGCCACGCTTGACCAGACGACGGGTAACATGAAATTTGCTGAAGGCTTTGTTTTGACCAAAAAAGGTGCAGAAGCTAAACCCGACATGGTCATCAAAGGCACGCTTTTGACGGGCAATACCAAAGATCACACCATCAAAAGCGATGAAGTGGTGAACATTACCCAAGGTGAAGACAATTTTACCGCCCAAAGTTTTAGCGCCAATGTGCAAAAGGGCGAATATGAATTTAACAAAATCAGCATACAATTTAACCCGCCAGAGCGACAAGACAAACCTTTATTTTAATTGGTGAATTTAGGGAATTTTATGAAGTTTTATAAGACGTTAGTAGTTTTAACCCTTGGTGCAATCGCCCCTTTGCAGACCGTACACGCCTTGCCGTCTGACGCCAAACAGCCCATTCGTCTATTGGCTGACAAGGCAACTTATGTAGAAAAAACAGGCGTTACCACCTATTCAGGCAACGTAACCATTGAGCAAGGCACGCTAAAAATCGCCGCCGACAACATCACATTAAATTTAGACACCAATAATCGCACCATCAAAACGGCTGTCGCCACAGGTCGCCCTGCCACCATGCAACAAGTCGTTACCCAAGAAAAGGGGCTGGCAAAAGGGCAAGCCAATAAAATTGATTATAATGCCGTAACAGGCATCATCACGCTAACAGGTAACGCCAAACTGACCCAAGCAGGTTCTAGCTTTTCGGGCAATGTCATTCGTTACAGTCTAAAACTTGGCGATGTGGAAGCCAGTGGCGGCTCAGGCAAAAGAGTGGAACTGGTGTTTCCGCCCAGTGATAACGGCAGTCAGCTAGGTGTCCGCTAATGACCACATTGTCTATGCGTCATCTAGGCAAACGCTATGGACAGCGTTGGGTGGTTAAAGATGTGTCTTTTGAAATTGAACAAGGACAAGTGGTGGGCATTCTTGGTCCAAATGGGGCGGGAAAAACCACCAGTTTTTATATGGTGATTGGGCTTGTGCCGATGGATAAAGGTCAAGTATTTTTGGGTGATAAGGATTTATCCAAAAAAGCCATGCACGAACGAGCCGCTCAAGGCATTGGCTATCTGCCCCAAGAAGCGTCCATTTTTCGTAAATTGACCATTGAACAAAACATTTTGGCGATTTTGCAAACCCGCAAAGACCTAAATGCTGCCGCCCAACGTCAAGAATTGGAAAAATTGATGGGCGAGTTTCATTTAGAACACGTTCGCCACTCTTTGGGCATGAGTGTGTCGGGCGGTGAACGTCGTCGCTGTGAAATCGCCCGAGCTTTGGCAAGTAATCCCAAATTCATTTTGCTTGATGAGCCGTTTGCAGGGGTAGACCCCATCTCGGTAGGCGACATCAAAGACGTGATTACCACCCTAAAACAAAAAGGCATTGGCGTGCTTATCACCGATCATAACGTGCGAGAAACCTTGTCTATTTGCCAAAAAGCGTATATTGTTTCTGAAGGTAATATCATTGCCCAAGGTTCGCCCGATGACATTTTAAATAATGAATTGGTGCAAAAAGTGTATTTGGGCAAAGATTTTGTGGTGTAAATTTAGATGTTTTATTTGGGATAAAATAGTTAAAACATTGATTTTAAATGACATAAAAGACAGTAAATTGTCAGGCGTTTTTGTGTCGTGAAAGAACGTGTTCAATCATGCGCTTGGCAATGCTACCTTTGGGTGGTAAATTGGGCAAATTGTCCAAATCAAAAAACTGTGCGTCTGCCAGCTCTTCTTGCTGAATACAAATTTCTCCCAACTGATAATGGCAAATAAAACCCACCATCAAATTACTGGGGTAGGGCCACGCCTGACTGCCAAAAAATTCAAGGGCATTTACCGTTAAGCCCACTTCTTCATAAACTTCCCGATGTAGGCAGTTTTCCAAGCTTTCACCCACTTCCACAAAACCTGCAATCAAGCTATAAATGCTGGCATGACGATGATGTTTGGCAAGTAAAATTTGTGTTTTTTGACGGGTGTCATCAATCCGCAAAATGGCGGTAATGATACAAGGTTGCACTTTGGGGTAACTGATGAGTTGGCAGTTGGGGCAAGTTTTTAGCACATTTGCGTGGTCGTGAATGGTTGCTGTGCCGCACGCCCCACAAAAGCGATGAGTGTTGTGCCAATACATCAGCCCCAAACAGCGTGCCAGCAGTACAGCTAAAGCACTGCCCAGTGTGCCCACCAGTTGCCGATAGGGGATAAGTGTGCTGTCATCGGGCAATATGCCCCAACGTTTGGCGCTTGTCTGCTGACACACATAAGTATGGGGATAATCTTTGCCCAAAGCAATCACTCCATCATCAGTCAGTAAGCTGTCTTGACCGTCTATGTTGATGGATAAAGGTTTGCCATCGAGACAGCAAACGCTTTGACCGTCAATCAGCCAAAGCGTCGCTTGTTTGTTTGGGGTGTTCATCAGATGACCAACAGTGTATTTAAGCTGTGTTCACTGGTTAAGACAGCCCGTTTGCTGGTGGGTCGGTTTTCGGCGATGTTTTCTAATTCCATGTCCGCCGCCACCAAGACATCTGCCCACGCATTCATGATGGGGACAAGCTGTTCTTGTTCTAAAGTGTTGATTTTATTTAGTAAATCATGCTCCAGTTTATTGGCAAGCTTGCTTAATTGGCGAGTTAAGACATTCATGTGTAAAAATGCGGTCGCCCCTGAAACTTGACGAATCATGTCGGGCGTTTGCTGTAGGTTTTCAAAGTCTTGTTTGGTTGCCAAATAATTGCTTAGGGCTGATGAAATGGTCAATAAATTATGACGAGCTTCTTTTATTAAAGTTTCATAAGCCACATCTAACTGACGCAAAGAAATGTTTTTGTTATGCAAACGAATCCTGCTTGCCCCTGGGGTATGAGACTTAGACAGGGCGATGGCGGCGTTTTCGGCAATCATCAGTTTGTCTAGCAAAGCGTCAAGCTCTTCAAGGGTGGGTTTTTGCCACGCCACAACGTCTTGCCCTGCTTGTTGTAGTGCTTGACTGGCTTCGGTAAGTTTTAACAAATATAAAGTTTTTGATAAAGAAATCAAATCTTTGGCAATGTCTTGACTGCTGATGTTTTCTTCGCCTTCAAGCACTCGACCGTCGGCACGCACAAAGCTGTCCACACGTTGTTTGATGGATTCAATGTCTTTTTGGATAAGTTCGTTTAGGGTGCTGGCAATTTCGTGGTTTGGACCAAGCAGCGCCCGTTTCATGATGTTTAGTGTTTCTTCATCAATTTGATTTAGGGAGTGTTTTTGATAAGTTTGGGTGGCAAAATTGTCATCTTTATTGTAAGCAAATTGCACAAGTTGGGCAAAACGTTTATCCACGATGGGCAGATAATCATAAAATTGCTGTTCAATATAAATCAAAATGCGTTTTTTGGCATCGTTTAGGGGCAATTCATTGGCAATGTCATGAGTCATCGCCGCTGCCGCTTGCCAAAATAATGCGTCCGTTCTGCCGGCAAGTGTGGCACAAACGTTTGATAAGCCTTCAACTTTTTGGCGGTCGCTGTCGCTTAGGGGTGTGTCTGCTTTGTGCGATAAAATTACCCCAAGCCCTTTGCGGTACTGCTGAACCATGGCGATGTTGATGTCCAGTGTGGCAGGAGACGCATAATTGGCGGCAGGGTTATAAATGGTAATGCTGCTACAATGTTCACGCAGCGTCTGGGGGCTTAAAGCGTCTTGTCCCAAGTAGGTGCGCAGTTTGTTGATGACGGGCAGTAATAAAGTTGGCTCAAGCAGTTCATGCAGCAGCACAAATTCCACATAGCGATTTAACACCATGATGGCTTCGCTGATGTCGGTCATGAGTGGTTCGTTGTCTTCTTCGTCGGAAATGCCTTGGTTTAAGGTGGCATAAGCATGGGACAAATGCCGTGCCAAAATGCCTGCACCGTCAAACCCAATCAGGTTAAACACGTTAGAAAGCTGCGCCAAATTATCGGCTGAATCAAGCAGTAATGGGGCTTGATCGGGGTCGTCATAAAACTCACGCAAATGTGTTTCGGCATCTTTTAAAACCACATTGATTTCAGGTTGCAAGACGTGCAAAGAATCAAAATCAAAGTTGGTGGAACTTGTGGTAGGTAAAGCTGACCAAGTCATAAATATCCTTGAAGTTCGTTAATTTGAACAAAATTCGTTCATTATAAAGTGGTTTTGGGGTAATTTCAATAAATTGTTTGTTTATTGTGTTTTTTTGTAACCAAATATAAACACGCTCATTGTATCATTTGTGTATCACTCTGTAAAAAATTTTATCCAACCAAAACAACCGTTTGAACCCGATATGCTGACCAATCAAGGACTTAGCTTAAGTTTTGTTCACGCCACAAACCATCTGCGTCCATGTCGTGAGCAGACTTGATTAAGATGTTGGTCAGATCGCTCAAATTCATAAAATGAATTTCTTGATCTTCTTGGTTGGCGTTTTCTGATGTGTCTTCCATCATTAGGGAAATTTGTCCGCCGGTCATCGCCAGATAAACTTCCGCCAAGATTTCGGAGTCTAATAACGCCCCGTGAAACGTACGGTCTTTTTTGCCGACATCAAGACGACTGACCAAGGCGTTTAGGGTGTTTTTTTGTCCAGGGTATAGGTCTTTGGCGATGGCAAGCGAGTCGGTAACTTGCACTTGCTCGCTAAAATCGGTCAAACCAACCCTGTCAAACTCCATTTTTAAAAATCGCATATCAAAGGTGGCATTATGGGCGATGATTTCTGCCCCTTTCATGAATTCATAAATGTCGTTTGCCACGTCTTCAAAACGGGGTTTGTCGCTTAAAAATTCATTGGAAATGCCGTGAACTTTCATGACTTCTTCACCCATGATTTTGTCGGGGTTGATATAGACGTGTAGCTGTTGCCCTGTGAATTTACGCCCAACCAGTTCTATGATGCCCACTTCTACAATTCTGTCGCCTTTTTGGTATTCAAACCCTGTGGTTTCTGTATCCATGATCAACTGGCGTTCGGATTTGCCACGGTTGATGGGTTTTGGCAGCACCGCCCAAAAATCAGGATTGACCCTTGATGTGTCGCCGTCATAACTGGGGTTTTGGCTGTCAGAGCGAACAAAATCTACCTTGTTGGTTGCTGACTTTTTGCCTTTGTTTTGGGACGATTTGTCGTCGTTTGTGGTTTTTGTTGTTACGGGTTCTACTGGGGCAATGGTTTGTGTAGCGCCTGTATAAAAAGGATCGTCATCTAGGACGGGAATGTCATAAAAACCGTCTAAATATTGAGCGTCTGCAAAATCAGGCAGCTCATCGGTGGTGTAAACATGGTTTGACATGGAGTTGCTGTTTTGTGTTTGAATGAATTCTTCGCCTGATTGATTGACGCCCAAATTTGCCAAGGTATCCGCCATTTCGTTGCCTGTATGTCCGTCATGACCTTTGACCCAATGCCAATCAATCACTCGTCCTTGACAAAGAGTGTCAAGCTTTTGCCATAGGTCTTGATTTTTGACGGCGCTGCCATTTGCGGTTTTCCAGTTGCGTTTTTTCCAGTTGGCTACCCATTGGGTAATGCCTTTTTGGACGTAGCTGGAATCTGTCCAAATTTCTAACGACGTATCGCTGGGTGTTTTTTGGATTGCAATTATCGATCCCAAAAGTTCCATGCGGTTATTGGTGGTGTTGGGTTCGCCGCCCCAAACGTTGAGTACGTCTCCATTGGGGAAACGAATGTGAGCGCCGTACCCGCCGTTTGCTCCGTCTTGCTTGCCGTTGCCTTTGCACGCCCCATCGGTATAAGCAATGATTGCTGTCATGGCGTTACCTTATATAAATGTTTTAAAAACCACGCCAAAGCAACATCATAGCCCATATCGCCAAGCCCACAGATCACACCCACCGCTTTATCAGAAAAATAAGAATGGTGGCGAAACGCTTCTCGGGCGTGAACGTTGGACAAATGCACTTCTATAAAAGGCTTTGCTGCCGCCATCAAAGCGTCTCGTATGGCAACAGAAGTGTGGGTAAAAGCGGCAGGGTTGATGATGACGCCATCAAAGCGTTCGTTTTCGGGGGCGAGTACCCCAAGGTTGCCGATGATGTCCACCAAATCGCCTTCGTGGTTGGACTGTACGCAGGTTAGTTCTATGTGGTGGGTTTTGGCGGTTTGTTGCAGGCGGATGTTGATTTGGTTGAGTGTGGTTGTGCCGTAGATATGGGGTTCACGTTTGCCCAGTAGGTGTAAGTTTGCGCCGTGAATCAGCAGTAATTTGTGGGTCAGTGTTGTGGGTGTTGCGGTCATTATGTTGTACCAAAAAAATTTTACTTATTGTAACAAATTTTGGGGTAATTTTTAAGCACTTAAAAAGCAATGATGGATTAAGTTCAATATGATGGTCATCTAAAAATAAAACAATGCGACTGACTTAAATTTTTAACTTAAGTTTTGAAAATGTTTGTATTTTTGCTCAATTTGCCACGCCTTGTGATACAATGATATTTTAATCTATGACCGATGAGATGATTATGAAAATTTTGCATAAATTAATGCCTGTTGTGCTGTTGTTGGGTATAAGCGTCGCCCATGCCGAAGAAGTGAAAGTTGTTGAATTGAGCGCTGTTGAAGAAGTTGCCATTAATAGTTGCAGACTTGCCAGTCATGGTGCTTATGAAGCGGCTGTAGAGCGTCAAGCAGGTTCAGATAAAAAACACGCCAAAAAAGTTTTGGAAAAAGAATTTAAAAAAGTCAAAAAGAATTTTAAAGACAAAGAATTTGTAGAATTCATAGAAAGTGCGTGGTTTAGGAGTTTGGACATTGTTTATGATATACCCATACAAAATACAGAAGCCAGCAAAAAAGCCTTTGTTGGAGAAGCCATGCATTTGGCATTTATTTCTTGTTTAGATGATGTGCAGCGTTGATTTGTATTGATTAGCCAAAGGACAAACAGTTTGACCGTTTCAGCCCCCAATGATCCCAAAGAAATAGCCACCAAAACCCACCAAGAACCTTCCGCCGTGTTTTCTGGTTTTGATGAGTTTGATTTGACAGACAGCACACTAAAAGCCATCAACAAACTGGGTTTTACCAAACTGACCGCCATTCAAGCGCAAATTTTACCGCACACTTTGGCAGGTCAAGACGCCATCGGTCAAGCCCAAACTGGCACAGGAAAAACCGCCACGTTTTTATTGACCATCATTGAAAGTCTGCTGAAAAATCCGCTACCTAGCGATGAAAAGCGGTATTTGGCAGAGCCACGAGCGTTGGTGCTTGCCCCGACTCGAGAGTTGGCACAGCAAATTTATGCCGACTGCCGTGAATTGGTGCGTTTTAGTTCACTGTATGCCCTTTGTATGACGGGTGGGGCGGATTTTGATCGCCAAGAAGCCCAGCTAGACAGTAAGCCTTTGGACATTTTGATTGGCACACCAGGGCGTATCATTGATTGGACGTTGCGTGGCAAGCTGTTTTTGGACAGGGTGGAAGTGTTGGTGCTTGATGAAGCCGATCGTATGCTTGACATGGGGTTTATTCCTGATGTGAAGCGTCTGATTGCCAAAATGCCTGCCAATACGCACCGCCAAAGCCTGCTGTTTTCGGCAACGTTTAATGCCGATGTGATGAATTTGGCGTATCGCTGGTTATATCGTCCTGCTTTTGTGGAAATTGCCCCCGAGCACAAAACCAACGTCAATATCACCCAATATTTTTATTTATTAACAGAAAAAGAAAAGCTGTCGGCATTAAAACAGATTTTGGCGGGTAGTGATGTCAAAAAAGCCATCGTGTTTGCCAACCGCAAAGATCAAGTCAAGCGACTTTATGACAATTTGCGCCGCTCTTTTGAAGTAACCATGCTGTCGGGCGATGTGGCACAGCAAAAGCGAGAACGTTATTTACAGCGTTTTAAACAAGGCGAAGTCAATGTTTTGGTGGCGACCGATGTGGCAGGACGGGGCATTCATGTCGATGATGTGTCGCACGTGATTAATTTTACGCTGCCTGATATGCCTGACGATTATGTGCACCGCATTGGGCGTACGGGTAGGGCGGGGCAAACGGGTGTGTCCATCAGTTTTGTCAGCGAAAATGACGCTTTTAATTTGCCTGCTTTGGAAAGTCATTTGGGCACGAAGTTTAAATTGTCGCCCTTTGAGTTTGTATCAGAAAACGACAAATTTCAGACATCAAGGCAAGCTGACAATGAATGAACATCTTTTAACCCTAGACCCAAAAAATGTCCCATTGTCCTTGTACATTCATGTGCCTTGGTGTGTCAAAAAATGCCCTTATTGTGATTTTAATTCGCACAGTTTGCCTTGCGCCAGCCAAAGTGTGGGCGATGATGGTGCGCTGACCGATGAGCTGTTTGATGAATATGTGCGTACATTACTTGCCGACGCTCAATCACAGCTGGATTTGGTGCAAGGTCGCCCTTTGATGTCTATTTTTATTGGGGGCGGCACGCCATCTTTACTGCCTGTCATGTATTATGAAAGGTTATTTGAAGGGCTTAGGGGGCTGTTTGTTTTTGCAGATGACATTGAAATTACCTTAGAAGCCAACCCCGGTACGCTAGAGCACGCTCCTTTTGATAAATATTTGGCGTTGGGCATTAATCGTTTGTCGGTGGGCGTACAAAGTTTTGATGATACAGCGCTAAAGGCGTTGGGTCGCATTCATGGTCATGACGAAGCACTAAGAGCCATCAATAATGCCAAGCAGGCGGGATTTACACGCATTAATGTGGATTTGATGTTTGGCTTACCCAAACAAACGCCCGATTTGGCAGTAACTGACATCAAAACCGCCATCAAAGCAGGGGCAACGCACATTTCGTGGTATCAGCTGACCATTGAGCCTAATACGGTATTTTATCGACAAACGCCCGTACTGCCTGACGAAGAGACGTTGGAGTTGATTGAAGGTATGGGTCGGGCGTATCTTTTGTCCATGGGATTTGTCAATTATGAAGTGTCGGCTTGGGTGGGTGCAAACGACACGCCTTGCCGTCATAATGTCAATTATTGGCAATTTGGGGATTATTTGGCAATCGGGGCGGGCGCTCATGGCAAAGTTAGCCTAAAAAATCATGTGCAGTACGCCGACGGTGTGTATCGTTTTAGCAAATCTCGCCTGCCCAAAGACTATATGGCGTATCGTATGTACCCCAAAATGATAAATTTTGAGCGTATCAGTGAAGAGCATTTGCCGTTTGAATTTATGATGAATGCTCTGCGTCTTGCCGATGGGGTAGGTACAGAGATTTTTGAAGAGCGAACGGGGCTTTTGGTCAGTACCATTGATAATGAGCTGTTACCGCTGCAACATCAGGGCTTTATGGTGTTTCGCCCCGACGTGCTTGCGCCCACCAAGATGGGATTTCGTTATGTCAATCATTTGATTCGGGCATTTTTAACCGAAGATAGTGATTGACTGATTTGGCAGCTTTAGACAACGGTGCGTACTGTTTTGGCGTTGTCTAAGGCGGTATAAAGGCGATTGACTTCATCGGCGTTTTGCAAATAAAGCTTGACTTTTAATGCATGAAAACGTCCAGTTTTGGAAGGTTTTACCAAGATACTGCCGTGATCAAAATCAGGGAAAATTTCCGCCAAAATAAGCGTAACTTCATGACGTAAACTTTCGTGTTCGCCTTCGTGTCCGATGATACTCATGGGGTATTCCATGGGAAATTGCCAAAGATCGGGATTTTGGATTTCGGTGCGGGTGGGGGTAGTCATGTTATTTTCCTGTATCAAGTTAGATAAGCAATAAATGGGGTGATTGATAAAAATTTCAAGACCTGCCCCAATCCATTAAAAAAGCCAATCAAAACGATCGGCTTTTTTTGTTACTGACTTTTTAAAACTCATAAGTCAAAGACAGTGCATAATTGCGCCCTGGGGCGGTGTAGCGGTTAAATCCGTAGCCTTGATTGTCTACCATGGTGTTAATGCTGGTTGTGGCAAATTGGCGTAGCGTCTCCCAAGGAATGTATTTTTCGTTGGTGATGTTGTAGATACCTGCATTTAAAATCCAGTTTTTGCGTTTGCCAAACTTTTTAGAGCCATACACATCAAAAAGCAAGACGGATTTGCTACGATTGACCACATCATAAGTTGCCACTTCTTCACTATAACCATCTACCACTTGACCGATTTTGTAATAATCCCCAACCGTAGAATCGTAATCATAAAAACCACCATAATAACAATAACCAGCATACATACTGTCATTACACCATGTTTTGGATTCTGTAAATTTTAAAGAAGTCTGCAAATATTTAGCGTCCGATGGTTTTTTGGCTAAGGTGTAGCGTGCCTTACCGTGAATTTGCCAATCGTCATTGGGGGAATAATAATCCAAACCAAGCATAAACATGGCAGGTGCAGACGCTAGGGTATTGATTTCTTTGATACCATCATAATCGGTTTGCACCAAGGCTTTATCTTTGGAAAAATGGTAATCCGTGGTCAAATGAAGTCTGCCATCAAATTTTGACCATTTTGATAAATCGGCTTTAATACCGAATTTTATGCCCTTAATTTCGGCTTCGTCCAAATTGGTGGACTGCAAACAAGTGCCAGATGTACAGCCCGATATGGGGTTTGTGCGATCGCCTTGCCAGTATTTGGTGTGAATAAAATCATCATATTTGGTGATATAACCGCCCAATGTCAAGACCAGTTCGTCTTTGGGCTTGAATTCAACTTCAACTTCATGGGTTAGTGATGTTTCTGGTTTTAGGGCGTAATTGGGTACTTGCTCATTGCCATTGAAGGTAAAATTGCTATAAATTTGCGTCATGGTGGGTGCTAAAAACCCTGTACCAACTTTGTAACGAGCCGTCAATTTGTCAGGGATTAATTGATAATCAAGCATACCGCTGTAGGTGATGTGATTAAATTGACTGGGGCGATTGTGTGTGCCATTGCGATAAGCATCACAAAACACCGTTTGTGCATTATTGCTAACACACATACCATAAGCACGAGCGTCTTCGGTCAGTGTGGCAGCTTGTGCGCCCACTTGATCGCCTTGCAAATAGGGCTTGTATTTTAGGTTATCATAACGAATGCCTAAGCCTGCCTTAAATCGCTCATTAAAATAAATATTATCACCCAAGGTAATGTTATAAATGTCCTTTTTGGCGTCAGGAAACGCATAATTAACAAAACTGCCACTCTCACTAAATTCATTATTTTCATAATTTAAATAATGTGCTGCACTGGTATAGTCTTGTTTGGCGTATCTGCCCCTGAGATAAAACTGATGTTCGCCCAATTTACCAAAATTTATGGGCAAAGCGTCCAAGGTTAGGCTAAGTTGATTGGTGTCAGTGGTGATGGGGCGGTATTCACGATAATCAACATGGGTGCTGTCTAACACATTTTGACCGCCCCGATATTCGCACAGCCATGAAGACACATTGGCAATGGAGCAAGCGTACTCTTTTTTGTGTTGCCAAGTATCAGCAAGCCCAAGCACTTCACTTCTGGTGTAATCTGCACTAATTTTATCAAGCCAATTACTGTTGGTTGGTGCATATTGATAATTTATGCCGTATTGTTTGAGTGTTTCTTTGTCGTGAGCAAAACGCACTGTGTCGCCATCACGAGAACCGTAAGTATGCTTGCTTTGGGTGTTCATGTGGTTTTTTTGTTCTTGATAAAAGCCATGCAAACCCACACGATGATGGTTGTTGATGTGATAATATACTTTTGATAACGCACTGTCTTTTTGATAATCTAATGCGTCAGGATAAATCAAGCTGGTTGTGCCATTGGGCATTTCTTGTTCGCTAAACGCATAAGTTGGCGATAATTTGGCGCTGTCATGGCTTATCATGTCGTGATTTTTGGTTTCGTGTCCTTCACGGCGTGCATAATTCAACAAAAATTCAAATTTGTCATACATACCAGCCAATCCAACCGCCGCCAATTTTTCATCATTTTTATTGGTGTAACCCAGTTTGGCATAACCGCCCAAATGACCATCGCCATGAACGAGATGTTTTGGCTCTTTGGTGTTGTACGACACCGAGCCACCGACCGCCCCAGAGCCTGACAACAAACTGTCCGAACCTGCATTAATGCGCACCGACCCCATCATTTCAACATCAGGATTGAATCGCCCTTCATATTGATAACCATAAGGGGCAAAAAGTTCATTGACTTCCACTTCGGGCAGTGCCACGCCATCAATGTTCATTGCCACACGGTTGCCATCAACGCCACGAATGGCAAAACCTTTGTTGCCATAACGCCCAACTTCTGCCACGTCTACTTCGGTGTTATAACGCACCAAATCATGGCTGGTTTGTACCATTTGTTCGCTTAAATCTTTATGAGTAACCAGTGTTTCGCCCACGTCTTCTTTGGGGCGGCTATCTAGGTTGATGATCATTTCTTCAAGTTGTACGGTCGGTTCTTCGGCTTGGTTTGCCAGTGCCTGAGCAGACATCAGCAAGGGGATAAGAAACGCCAAAGCCTTTTTGTTATGGGGGTGGAAAAAGTGTGGTTTGTCCATAAAATTACCCTAAGTTGTCTTGTGTTAAAATGCTTATGACATACTACTATGATAACATTGTTGTCATAATTGCGTAACAATGTGGCTGATTATATGATAAAAGTTATTATTTGTAAATAGGAATAATTATTATTTTAAATAGCAAATAGGACAAAATGGACGATATTTATAACAGCAAAAACAAAAAAGCCAACCTTGATAAGGCTGACTTTTGATGAAAGAGTGATGATTAATCGCTTTCTAAGAAAGAACGCAAATGTTCCGAACGAGAAGGGTGGCGAAGTTTGCGCAGGGCTTTGGCTTCAATTTGGCGAATGCGTTCACGAGTAACATCAAACTGTTTGCCCACTTCTTCAAGGGTGTGATCGCTTGCCATGTCAATGCCAAAACGCATTTTAAGCACTTTGGCTTCTCGTTCGGTCAAATTGTCAAGCACTTCACGGGTGGCTTCTCGCAAGCCTTCGGCGGTGGCACTATCTACAGGGCTTGAGATGGTGCTGTCTTCAATAAAATCACCCAAGTGGCTGTCTTCATCGTCGCCGATGGGGGTTTCCATAGAAATGGGTTCTTTGGCAATTTTTAGGACTTTGCGTACTTTGGCTTCGCTTTCACCAAGGCGTGCGCCCAATTCTTCTGGGGTGGGTTCACGTCCCATTTCTTGCAGAAGTTGGCGACTGACACGGTTAATTTTATTAATCGTTTCAATCATGTGCACAGGAATGCGAATGGTGCGAGCTTGATCGGCGATGGAGCGGGTGATGGCTTGGCGAATCCACCATGTGGCATAGGTGGAGAATTTGTAGCCACGGCGATATTCAAATTTATCCACCGCTTTCATCAAACCGATGTTGCCTTCTTGAATCAAATCAAGGAATTGCAAGCCACGGTTGGTGTATTTTTTGGCGATACTGATCACCAAACGCAAGTTGGCTTCCACCATGTCTTTTTTGGCACGGCGGGCTTTGGCTTCTCCGATAGCCATTTGTCTGGCGACGGTTTTCATCTCTTTGATGTTGATTTGTAGGGCTTGTTCGTGCGCCAAAATTTTTTCTTGTAAGGCAACCACGTCGGGCAATACTTTTTGTAAGGTTTCGGCAAAGGCGGGCTTACCGTCAATGCGGTGGGTCAGCCATTCAATGTTGGTTTCGTTACTGGGGAAGGTTTTTTTGAATTCTTCAAGGGGCATTTTGCCACGACGTACCACCAAACGCATGATTTGGCGTTCGGTATTGCGAACATCGTTATACACTTCTTGCATGAGCGTCATGACCTGATCGGACAGGCGGTTATTAAGCTTGATGAGCATAAAACGAGACGCCAATTCTTTGTAGGCAATGTCGGATTCTACGCTGCCACGACCGTATTTTTCTTGTACGGCTTTGACGTTATCAAACAGTGCCTTGATTTCATCAAAACGGGCTTTGACTTCTTCGGGATCTAGACCGCTGTCGTCGCCTTCATCGCCTGTCAGTTCGGCGTCTTCATCGTCTTCGTTGTCATCGTCATCGCTGTCAATTTTGCGGGTGCTTTGTGGTAGGGCAAAATCTATTTCTTCGTCTTCTTTGATGTCAAAATCGCTGTCTTCTAACAAAAAGCCAGTTACCACGTCAGAGATTTTTTTCTCACCAGTCAGCACTTGATCGTATTCACTAAGTACAAATTTGACGGTGCCAGGCCAGTACGCCATGATGTACTGAACTTCACGCATGCCTTCTTCAATGCGTTTGGCAATGCCAATTTCGCCATCACGGGTCAAAAGCTCAACCGTACCCATCTCACGCATATACATACGTACAGGATCGGTGGTGCGACCTGGCTCTGCTTCTACACTGGCAAGCGCTGCTGCCGCTTCGTCCACAGCAATGTCATCATCGTCGTTGCCAGCACTTGTTAGCAAAATGTCGTCTTCATCGGGGGCAACGTCATAGATGGGAATACCGACATCGGTAAGCATTTGAATGATGTCTTCAACTTGATCGCTGTCCGTTACCGAATCGGGCATTTGGTCGTTAATTTCGGCATAGGTCAAATAACCTTGCTCTTTACCAAGCTGAATAAGGGCGGGTAGTTGGGACGTAGAATGTTCGCTCATAGATTCTCACTTTACAAGGTTAGACCAAAACCGTGTATTATAGCACGATTGGTCGGTTAGTGGGGACGGTGTGTGATTTTTTAAAGGGCATTTCAAACGGCAACGGGTGTTTGGTATAAATAAAGCATCATGGCGATGGCGTTATTAATAAAATGTAAGATGATGGCAAGCCCCAAACCATGACGAATGCGAGCATGACAAAACAAAAGCGACAAGCCAAAAATCAACATCAGTCCTACCACGTCGTATTGTAAATGCACCAAAGTAAATAGCGCACTGCTTATTAAGCCAGCTCGTAATTGCGGTGGGGTTAGTCCTAAAATGGTTTGGTTTTGATGGTGGGGGTTGGTAGACAGCCATGCCCCCAAAATTACCCCCCGAAAAATCAGCTCTTCATATAAAGGTGCGACAATCACCACTGCCACCATCACGGGCATAAACGAGGTGGGCGTTATCATGCCGTCCATAAAATCCATGGGGGAGCTGTCCAAATACTGTAGCAGCACTTCGCTAAACAGCAAATACATCAGCAGCACGCCCAAATAAAATAGCAGTGGTTTTATGCCAAAGGGTTTGATGCCCAAAAATTGTTTCAGTTGTTGCTTGTGGCGAATTTTGGCGTATAACAGCAATAGCCCAAGCACACTGATGACAAAGGCATTAAAATATACCGACAAGGCAAGCAGCACACCATCGGGCACGTCGGGGTCAAACAAAGCGTCAATCACTTCACCATAATAAAGCAGTGAACCCACATACAAGCCCAAAATCGGCAAAAATAACATGGCAAGTATCATGATAAGACTTAAGCCAAAGGCGAAATAGGCAGATACAGTCTTAGGTGAAGTGGTGTGGGTATTCATGGAGTTATGGGCGAATTTGTTGATAAATGGTTTCTAGTACCAAGTTGGCAGTGGCTGTTGGGTGTTCCAAAGGAAACATATGTGAACCAGCCGTATCAATCACAGTAATGCCCCAACGTTTGTTTGCCTTTTGGTAAGAGCCAATGTGGCTAAAATAGCTGTCCGTACCTGCAATGATGGTGCTTGAGCGATATAAGGTGGGCGATTTTATCCAATACAGCGATGGCATGGTGCGAAAAATGGCAATTTCTTGACGTTTGGGTATGGCAAGACTAAATCCGTCTTGACCGCTAACAAAACCATGATCTACATAAAGATTAAAACATTGCTCATCAAAGGCTTGAAACAGGCTTTTGTGGCGTAAATTGTCCACAATGGCTTGGCGACTGGCAAAATGATCTTTGCGAAATTTGGACTTGCCCGCAGGCGAGAGTTTGTCTAATAAAAAGTAGGGCGCTTTACCAAGTTTGCTTAGGGGTTTGTTGGATAATTCTGCCATAAAATAGCTTAGGCTGTTTTTGCCCATCAGTAAGGCAGGATCGAGCAGTACACTTTGGCTGATGTGAGTGGGGTCGGTGGATATTGCCTGTAAAGTGGTCATTGCCCCGACCGAATGTCCGACAGCGACCAGTTTATCCACGCCATGTTTTTGGCAAGTTTGCTCTATGCTGTCCAAAACTTGCGTGGTTAAAGACTGCCAATGACGGTCAATGGGGTAATTTTTGTCAGTGCCAAACAGTTCAATGGCTTCTACGCTAAAAATTGTTTGCCATAGCTCAAATAAGGGGGTATAAACTTTGGCGGGAAAGCCATTGGCGTGAACAAAATGCAACACGGGTTTTTGTGTGATTTTGGATTTGGCAAGGGTATCAAAAGGACTGGTCATGGGCTTTTGTGTTGTCGTGGGTGGATAAAATCACAATTACCAACAAAAAAGCCGTAAGTCTTAAAAAAACTTACAGCTTGATGATGTGTGGTGGGGACGGAGAGACTCGAACTCTCACGGATCGCTCCGCTGGAACCTAAATCCAGTGCGTCTACCAATTTCGCCACGTCCCCAATAGGTTTGTGAGCGGTATTATAACCCAAATTTATCAGATGTCAAGCATTTTTAGATGTTTTTGGAAAAAAATACCACTCACTGCCCGAACTTAATTTTTGATGATTAAATCAAGGCGTTCGTCTTTTTCGTATAATGCCCCTGCACGTCCGACAATCAGCGGATCGATGTTACCGATTTGGCTGGCGTCTTTGTCTTCATAGTTTAGACGATTTAGCACATAACGCATGGCGTTTAGGCGAGCACGTTTTTTACAGTCGGATTTGATGACAATCCAAGGTGCTTCAGCGCTGTCTGTGTTGTAGAACATGGCTTCTTTGGCAAGGGTGTAGTCGTCCCATTTGTCCAGTGATGCTTTGTCTACGGGGGATAGTTTCCACTGTTTTAGGGGGTCAGTTTCACGGCTTTTGAATCTGGCACGTTGTTCTTCACGAGTAACCGAGAACCAAAATTTCACCAAGTGAATGCCTGATTCTACAAGCAAACGCTCAAATTGTGGCACTTGACGCATAAAGACATCGTACTCTTCTGGTGTACAAAAACCCATCACACGCTCAACCACGGCACGGTTGTACCAAGAACGGTCATAAAGCACAATTTCACCACGGGTGGGCAAAGTTTGTACATAGCGTTGGAAATACCATTGTCCACGTTCGGTTTCAGTGGGTTTTTCTAGGGCGACCACTCTAGCCCCACGGGGGTTTAGGTGCTCCATAAAGCGTTTGATGGTACCGCCTTTACCTGCCGCATCACGTCCTTCAAATAAGATGATGACACGTTGTCCTGTGGCTTTGACGTGGTGTTGTAGTTTTAAAAGCTCAATTTGTAATTTGTATTTTTGCGCTTCGTAATTTTTACGGCTTAGGCGGTTTTTGTAAGGGTAGCCCCCATCACGCCAGTTGGGCGACAGTTCGGAATCTTTGGATTTATCGGTGCGAATTTGGCTAACGACTTGATTTGCAGGCAAATAGCGATTTAGGATTAATCCCATTTCTGCGATGTCATCAGGCGTGGCGTGCTCTAAAATGTCTTCAAGCTGACTCATTGTTTTTGACATGACATCGTCATTAACTGGTGTATCCTGTGTGGGCTGGGTATTGTTGGTTGATTCTGGGCTGACTGCCATTTTTAACTCCTAGTTTAACAAGAATAAGCTTAATAAAAATAAATCATCAAAAACTACAGTGTTAATGTAACACAATTGTTGATTTTTATCAATATAAACTTAAGGTTTTCTGGTTATACGGTAATAATTAACAGATTAACCAAAAAACCCATAAATTAATGTTAAAATGTTATTTGCTGTTGGTCATTTTTATTTGTGATACGCCAGATCCAGATAAGCCACTACTGCCACTGCCAAATTTATTGACAACAATTTTTGTATTAATTTGTTCATTTAATTCTTTGACGTGAGAAATGATGGCGATGGTTTTTCCTGTTTCGTTAAGTGATGATAGGGTGGATAATACCACGTCCAAAGCGTCATTATCCAATGTGCCAAATCCTTCATCTAAAAACAAAGAATCAATGCGGACATTTTCACTGTTTATCATAGATAGTCCCATTGCCAAAGATAAGCTGACAATAAAACTTTCACCCCCAGATAAATTTTTGGTGCTTCTGGTTTCGCTTCCTTGATGGGTATCAATAACGCTGATGTCCAAAGAATCTTTATTTTTGGTTTCATGATATAATACATAACGATCATTGATTTTTGCCAAAAATTTATTGGCATGATGTAATACCATTTTTAATGTCAGTCCTTGTACAAAACTGCGGTATTTTTTGCCATCATGAGAGCCAATTAACTCATTAAGCTTTTGCCATACTTTGGCGTCTTGTTTTTTGTCTTGTAATTGCTGTAATAATTGCTGATTTTTAAGTCTTAGATTGTTTTCTTGTTTTAGGCGTTCATTTTTTTCTCCCAGTGTTTTTAGGGTGTTGTCTATCTGTAGTTGTAAATCTTGTTTGTGTGCTTGATAAAAGCCTAAGGGTTTATCTAGGCATTGGGTTTTTTGTGTTAATTCTTGGTGCTGTTTTTGTGCCAGTTGTAACTGCTCTTGACTGACAGTAATTGCCAATGTCAAGGATTTTTCAGTATTTTCTAACCTTGTTAAGGTATTATCATCAAGTCTTGCCGATAAAAATTCAGATACATCAATAAACCCTTGCTCCTTAAGTGCATGATTAAAATTATGTTGTGTGATTTTTTGTTCGTCTTCTAAAGCAATTAAATTTTGTTTGGTTAATTGCAGTTCTTGATTGATGAGCAATAACTCATTATTGTCTTGGTTAAAAGCATTTTGTAATATTTCTAATTGATGTTGATAATCATCAATGATTTCAATTAATTTATTTTGTTCTGTGTCAATATGTTTATCGCCAAACAAATCAAATCTGTCTTTGGATATTGATTGCTTTACTGCCAGTAACTCTTTAAGGGATTGTTCTAAATCCGTTAATTGAATATTTTTGCTTTGCTGATTTTGTTTTTCATGTTCTAGTTGTAGAGTGACTTTATTTAAGCTGTCATATAAAGCGTTTTGTTCATCTAAGGCGCTTTGCAATTCTTTTTCTTTATTGGATAGACTACTTAAGTTTTTATAAAAAACGTGTGTCAAATCATTGATGGTCTGCTTCTCATCTAGGGCAGAAAGATGATAAATTTGCCATTTTTGGTTGCTTTCTTTGATGATTTCTTGAGCGTCATGATTAAGCAAGTTAATTTGATTTTCTGTCAAAGAAATTTCATAAGTTAATTGGTTTTGCTGTTGATTTTGCGTATGAATCAATTTTTCACAGTCGGTTTTTTGTTTTTCGGTCTCTTGTATTTTTGGTAAGAGTGTTTGGTAATCTTCTTGATATTGACAAAAATTTTGAAAAGTTTGTTCTAAAGCTTTTTGTGATGTTTTTATGTCAATGAGTTGTTTTTCAATGAAATTTTTGGATAGGCTTTGATGGTTAAAATCGGGCAATAAAGTACCAACATGAGTTATGATTTGCTGTATTTTTTGTTGCAGTTGGGTGAGTTGTTGGGCGTAGTCCTTATCTTGCTCTGCAAATTTTGCAATCAGATGTTCATTTTGATACTGACTTTGTTTTTTTGTGTCAAGATTTTCGCTGATTTTATATATTAACTCTTGGGTGTGATTGATATTTTCATTAATATTTTTAATGTCATCATTTTGGTGATGAATATGATTTTGCTCTTTGTAAGGGTGGGTGAGTGAGCCACATAAAGGGCAGGGGCAATTTTCCTTTAAAACATCAAAATATGCTTGAATATTGATGGTTTGCTGTAGCTGTTCTTTTTGCTTTTGTAAGTTGATAAGCTGTAATTTTTTATCATTGAGACTGTTTTCTAGAGCATTTAATGTATGCTGTGTTTGACTGTGATTTTCTGTGGCTTCTTTAAGCTGTGATTGAGCTTGCCGCTTTTTTTGTTGCAATTCTTGGTATTGTTGATGGTATTTGTCTAAATCCATCAAATCGGTGTATAAATCACGATGATGACTAATCTTTGTTTGTAGCTCATTATAAGTTTTAAAAAATAAATCATCACTATAATGATCGATCTTTAATAAATTTCCGATGGCTGTCAATAACTGTTGGCGTTTTTCTTGTTTTTCATTTAATTCTTGTTCCTTGTTTTCGTATAAAATTTTTGTTTTTTTGTTTGTTTGTAAAATAATTTCTTGTTCTTGTTGTTTATGAGTTAGGGTGGTATTAAGTTGTTTGATGTTTTGTATCAAACTGATAAAATTTTGATAAGAACGTGATAATATGCCGATGTCTTGTGATAGGGTTTTGTTATTTTGTTGATCTTTTAGAGTTTGTTGTACCGCAAGCAGTTTTTGCTGTGTTTGGCTGTACTGCTTGCTTAAATTTTTTAGGCTGTTTTCAATACTGAATAAAGATTGAGATAGGGTATCTTTTTCTTGATTTTTGGTGCGGATTTGTAGGTCGTAGTGATACAGTTCATCATCTAATTTTTTAACTTGTTTAAAGACCGCCAAGCCATTTTGATAATTATTTTTTGCTTGGATTAATGCTTGCGACAGCTCTTGCTTTTTGGTTTTGGACGCATAAATGATTTGCTGTTTTTGGCTGTTTTGCTGTGCCAAGTTTTCAATGTGCTGTTTGTCATCTGTTATTTTTTGAGTTAAGGCAAGCAATGAATCATAAGTGTTTTGTAGATTTTTTGCTTGTTTGCCTTTATTTAATAAAATAAGTTGTGGCGCAAATTGTGCCAAAGCGTCTTTTTTGTCATTTAGGGTTTTTTGTAATGAAATAAGTGTGTTATCCAATTCTTCTTTTTGGGTTAATATCTGAATGGCATTATCTGTATGGCAAAGGTCGGTTTTTTGATGGTGAATGATGTCAGTTAATTCATTAATTTCAGCAGATAAATGGATAAATTCATCATCCTTCATCAAAGATTGATTGTTTATTTGTTCTTCAATGAATTGAATTGCACTTTGTTTTTCTTTATTGATGTTGTGGACTTTTTTACTGATTTCGCCATAAATTTCTGTTCCCGTAATTTGTTCTAAAATTTTTCCTTTGTTATCCAAATCCGCCTGTAAAAACGCATTAAACCCCCCTTGTGCCAACATCACCGATCGGGTAAATTGCTCAAAATCCATGTGTAGTAATTCTATGGCTTTTTCATTAAAATCTGTGAGTTTTTTTAAATCCAAAGGTTTGGCGTGATTGTCGTGAATATGAGTAATTTCGCTGATTTCTCTTTTGATGGCTTGCAGATTGCCGCCTGCTTTATTTCTGGCACGATGTTGTCCCCAAAAAAATCGGTACATTTTATCATCAATTTGTAATTGAACTTGGGCATGACAGTCGCCTTTATCCATGCTCATGATTTCATTTTGGGCACTAGTGATTTCTTTAATGCGTGGCGTTCTGCCATAAATCGCCAAACAAATGGCATCTAATATCGTGGTTTTGCCAGATCCTGTTTTGCCCACAATGGCAAAAATCCCATCATTAAAATCGCTGTGTGTAAAGTCAATATGCCAATGACCTTTTAGGGAATTTAAATTGCTAAAACTTAGGGTTAATAATTTCATGGCGTGTTCCTAGGATTCGTCTTGTAGTGATAAAAGGGTGGTTTTATAAGCGTCCGTCAATGCTTGTTTTTCAAGATCGCTGATGTGGTTTTGTGTTAAAAATTGATGAAATACTTCTAATTCATTTAATTGAGTTAATTGAATGTGCTGTTCTTGGCTGGTAAATATTTTTTGATATAAAGTTTTATTTTGGATATTGAGTACTTTAATTTGACTGTCTTTTGTGAGTTCACGAATGTCGCTAACCAAACTGAGATGTTCGTCCAATCCTTGATAAATGATTTCCACCCAAATGGCGGTTTGTTTGGCGATGAGTTTTTTGAGTTCGTTTTTGATGTGTGGATAATCCCCCGTAATGCGCACCAACGTTTGAAAAACAGGAATGACAAGGGGCGTGATTTTGGGTGTTTTTTCATAAAAATCAACCAATAACAAATGTTTGGTCTTGTCAGCTTCGCCAAACCCCATGGCAATCGGTGAACCACTGTAACGAATGTGTTCTTTGCCGGCTACTTTTTGTGCGGCGTGAATGTGCCCAAGCGCCACATAATCCAGACAATCAGCAAAAATATCGGCGTTCATTTGCCCCAGTGTGCCAACTTGTAAATCTCTCATGCCGTCATCGCCCGATGAAACGTGAGCACCTGCCACAAACAAATGCCCTGTGGCAATGATGGGGACATGGATTTGATGGGTTTGGTAGAGCTGTCTTTGAGCGTCCTTGGCAAGCACGGCTAAATGGTGATAATGCTGTTTGATGCCTTGCTCGCTGTTGCGGATTTTTTGGCTGAGACTGTCGGTGCTGCCACTGGTGCGAATGTCCCTATCACGCAGATAGGGCACGGCGACAATGATGGCTTGGGGCGTGCCTTTATCATCATACAATGTCAGTATGTCATCTTTGCTTTGTGTGCTTGGACTGCCGATGACATGAGTGTTTAGGGCGTGCAAGATGGGCTTGGTGGTTTCTAGGCATGATGGGCTGTCGTGGTTGCCGGCAATGATGACAACGTGCTGACAATCGGTGTGTGCCACCTGATTTAAAAAACGGTAATACAGCGTTTGGGCGTGATTGCTGGGTGTGGTGGTGTCAAAAACATCGCCTGCCACCACCAAAATATCTACCTGTTCTTGTTTGATGACATCAACGAGCCACGACAAAAAACGGTGAAATTCATCATCACGATTTTGGTTGTGCAATCGCCGACCTAAATGCCAGTCGGACGTGTGTAGCAGGCGTAAGGTGTGGAGCGCTTTGGGGATTGGGGCTTGTGAGTGCATAATCGTTTCTTTGTAGGGTTTGATTAAATTATAGCACAAGACCCCAATCTGTCAGCAATGATAAGCTTATATCATAACACGTTATATCACGATGATGTCCTTACTGATGTTCAGTGTGTAATTTTCTGCTTGATAAATGTCAAAATTGACGTTGTTTTTGCTTAAGCTGTCATTTTTGACAAAGCCGCCAAAACTGACTTCTCCGTCTGACCCCAAATCCACCACGTCGCCTTTATCGCCCGAGATGGTTACACGACTGACCCCATTTTGTATCAGGTTGGACAAGGTTAAATAGGCGGTGTTGTCTGTGGTTTTTGTGATTAGGCTTTGTGTGGCGTCGTCATACTGCTGATGAGAGCGACCCGACAGTTGCAACGTGGACCACCCTGTAAACTGACCCATGTCAAGTGTGGTACTGCTATAAACGTCCAAGGTATGTTCGCCTTGGCTGGCTTGACCTGTTTTTTCGCCTTGCACAACAATGCCATTGTTACTACCACCAAGTTGGATTTGATTGTTGGTAACCAGTCCTGACAAATACAACAAATCATAACCATCGCCGCCGCTGATGGTGCTGTTTTTGATGCCTTGATTGAGATGAACTTGGTTGTTGCCAGATCCAAGATTGATGGCTGTGTGAGTTACTGCTTGTTGGCTGACAATGATGTCTCGCCCATCACCTGAGATGATGGTGGCATTTTGAGCGCCTTTTTCTAGGGTTAAGCGGTTGATGGCACTACTGTCATCAAAACTGTTGCCAGTTTGGACGCTGTCGGGCGTATCAGTGCCTTTTTGATAATGGGTGAACTGGTGGTTGTTTGCCATGTCTACCGTGCCTGACAAAACGCCCCGCAAGGTTAGGGTGTCCGAACCTGACCCTGTGTATAAACGACCGGTCAGGTCATTAACCACTGTGATGATGTCGTGGTGTTTGCCTGTAAACACATATTCGCCTTTGGCAATGGACGTTTCAATAATGCGATCGTTGATGGCGCTGTCATTGACGGTATTGCCACTGCCTGCCACATCCACTTTGCCAGTGGTGCTGATGAATTGATTGATTTCATAGATTTGTCCATCATCAATACTTAGGTTATTTTGATTGACCGTAACTTTGGTAACTTCATTGCCTGTGGAGTTGTTTAGGATACTGACGGTGGCTTTATCCATTTTGCCGGCAATATTTAAGGTGTTGTCAGAAACGTTAATGGTTTTGGCGTTGCTGACTACTTGAAACATTTCAGAACCAGAGTTTGCCGCTTTGGTGATGCTAAAATTATTATTGGTGATATTGACAGATCCCCGCAAGGTAGCAACGGTTTGATCTTCTTGTAAATTGATGGGCGTTTCGCTACCGTCCACGCTGCGCAAAGTTTCAAAAACTGCCGTGTTGTGGCTGATGTTGATGTTGCCCATGCCTTGCCCTGTGCCTGCCTTGCCGCTGGCGTCTTGATTGAAATAATCGGCGCTGTTGTTCATGACGGCGATGATGTATTTGGTTTCTTTGCCTTCAATGTGGTTGCCTTCAATGTTGAGATTATAGAGCATATCAGGTTCGTGGTTGCGAAACTCAATGCCGTAGGTATGATGTGCGTCTTTGTAGATGTCCATGCCGGTGATGGTGTTATTGACGATCTCAAAATTGCCCGTCGCTCCGCTTTTAAAGTGCATATAGTAGGGTTGGGTATTGGTCTGTATTTGTATGCCCGTATAACCATGATAAGCATAAATGGGGGTGTCGTCCTTGTCTAAGCGAAAGCTTGGATCTTGGGTGATGACGTTATTTTTGATGACCACATTATTCATGGTAAACTGACGGTTATAAACCACAATGCCATTGAGACGATCGCCGTTTAGGGTGTTGTTTTCAATTAGGACATGGTTGCCGTCGTGCAAATCTAGCCCTTTGCGGTAATTGTACTCGGTGGTGTTGTTGGTGTAGGTAACGCCTTGATTATAAGAGCCTGCCATGGACGCTGCCCCGTACCCTGTACCGCCATCGGCTTCATGACCATTTTTGGATAAGATGTTGTTATGTAATAAAAAGTCTTTTTGAAAGCCGAACAATGCCCCTGCCACTCGGTTGTCATGTAGGTAGCTGTTGATGACTTGGTTGTTGGCACCGATGGGGGTTTTTTCATCGTCTAAGCTTATTAAGCCTTGGTTAATGCTTTCTTTGTAAGTCAGTCCTGTGTCGGGGTTTTTGCTAAAGGCTTTGGCAGAAATAAATTGCACCCCTGCACGGTTTGCCCCCGAAACTTCCACGTTATCGATGGTGGTATTGCTGGCGTCTATCGCCAAAATGCCCGACACTTTGCCAAAATAAGTATCATCATAACGATAAAAATCTATGTCTGTTCGGTGTTCGTATTTGACTGACAAATTGGACACAAATTTGCCATTTTGCCCATAAATCAAAATACCACTGTCTTGGGGTGAAATGGTGTCGTTAGAATTGGAGTTGTGGCTGCCCACTTGCGGTTTGTCAAAACGAATCAACGTCTCGCCTTGACCGTCGCCAAAAATGCCCGTAACGTCTTTGGTGGCTTCGTTGATGGTGATGGGGGCGGAAACATAATATTCACCGCTAAGGTACAAAGCCACTTTTTCTTTGTGGGCGACCGCCAAAGCCTTGTTGATGGCAGATAAACTGTCGGTTTTGCCAGTGTTGTCCGCCCCAAAATCACGAGCGTCCACATAAGAGCCATACACGTCGCTATGATAAACGGTATGACCATCTGCGGTGATGGATTGGCTGTCAAAGCTGACTGCTGCATTGGTGATTTTGGTGGTGGTTTTGTTGATTTGCTCAATGTCTGTGCCATCTTTGACGGTAAGATCAAAGTCTTTTTGGGTGGATAAGCCATCTTGGTCGGTCGCAGTCAAGGTCAGATTGATGGTTTTTTCTTGTTCAAAGTCCAAACTCTGACCCTGCTTCAACTTCAACTCACCATTAACCACTTCAAAACGATCATCGCTAACAACATAAGTATGCGTATCACTTTCATTAGGATCAAACGTAAATACCTTAGCAACAGTCATGCCTGATACATTTTCATCAATGCTTAACTTATCTAAAGTGATGTCGGTGGGGGGTTGGTTGGGTGGGGTGATGGCAGTGGTCGCAGAACTGGTGGGGTTTTCGCTGTTGCCTTTGCTGTCGTAAAAACTGGCTTGAACGCTGATGTTTTTACCTGCGTCGGTGGCTTGTAAGGTATAAGTTTGCGCTGTTGCCCCCGTGATGGGTAAGCCGTTGGCAAGCCATTGATAGGCGACCCCTGTGGCGGGAATGCCATCGCTGTCTGTCAAGGCGGCGCTTAATGTATGACCTATTATGGGTGTGCCGTCAATGCTGATATTGGCGGTGCTGTTTGGCACAGGTGTTGGGGTTGGCACAGGTGTTGGGGTTGGCACAGGTGTTGGGGTTGGCACAGGTGTTGGGGTTGGCACAGGTGTTGGGGTTGGCACAGGTGTTGGGGTTGGCACAGGTGTTGGGGTT
>JBHAZZ010000051.1:0-3431 GCA_041781275.1 Moraxella sp. | reverse complement strand
TATCATTGACTTTATCATTGACTTTATCATTGACTTTATCATTGACTTTATCATTGACTTTATCATTGACTTTATCGCCCTTATCATTTTTTAAATCATCAGATTTGGGCTTGTGTGGCGGTTCTTGTTTTTTGACCGGTACAGGAATAGGTGCAGCCACAGGAAGCGGCGCAGGGGCAGATTCAGGCGCTGACGCTGATTCGGTCGGTTTGGGTGTCATGGGTTTAAGTTTTGGGGTTTCTTTGGGCGTAACGGGCGTGGGTTTGGATGGCTCGGGGGATTCCTCTTGGTTGATGGTTATCATCTGCACTTCTAAAGGCGGGGTAATTTTAGGGGGCGTTAGGGGCAACATCTGCATATTCGCCAATCCAAAACCCGCCATACCATGTAGTGCCACGGTGATTGCTGCCGCCAAGATGGTGTTTTTATTATTTGTCATTGGTGTGTCTGTCTGACCACTCATCATTCAACCCAATCTAAAAATTTGCCAAAAGAAAAACTTCTAATTGTAAATGATAACAATTATCACGGCGTATTATCTAAAATCTTGGTTTAAAAAGCAAGTGTTAAGGTAAATAATTCTTATTTTAATTCAAAAAAACTCATAAAGTGCTAAACATCACCATCAATATCGGCGACACCACGTTGGTAATAAAACCAAAACTGATGACCAAAGGGGTGATTTGCACGCCCCCTGCTTGGGTCAAAGTCGGTAGCGTAAAATCCAAACTGGTAACCCCACCAAGCCCAATGGCAGACGTGGGACTGTAGCGCATGATGTGGGGAATAAAAAGCAGCGCCACAAGCTCTCGCCCCAAATCATTAAAAAGCGCCACACTGCCCCACACTGCCCCATAAGCGTCAGTCATGACCGTCCCAGAAAGCGAATACCAACCAAAACCCGACGATAATGCCAAACCTTGCATAATAGGAATGTTCACCAATAAAGCAAACACCGCCCCACCCAATAAAGTAAATGCCATAAATACAAGGCTCATTTGTAGCCCATATTTATTGAGCAATGCTTGTTTTAGACTAACGCCAGACGTTCGTAAACAAATGCCCACCAACAATAATAGCACCATCAATAATACGGTAATGACATATTCTGGCATGGCAAAATCTTTGGGTAATAATTTTGCCACCACAAATCCCACCGCCAAACAGCCAACTTGGGTCAAACTGCCCGTCAATGGTGTGGTGTTTTTATTGGCGTGATGACCATGCACTTGATAAGGAAAAGTTTGCCATTTTTCAAAAGCCCACAGCGCCAGCGTACCAAAACCCAAAGTTATCGCCATTAGCAGCCCCACATACAGCACAATGTCATCAAGCTTTTTGCCAATGTCGCCAAACAGCCCAAGCTCTACACCAATCACCGTCAAAATCACAAACACCAAGGCATTTAGCCCTTTTTCGGCGTACTGACCAAGCTTTGCATGATGGGGCAAAAAAAACCCAACAAACATGGGCAACAAAATAAGTATCAACGTCAAAAAGCTGTGCATGGATTTTATAGGTTTCTTGGATTACAGATATGTTCACTGGAAATGTCGGTCAGTGTTTTTATAAAGTCTTGTGGGTTTGTGTCTTTGATTTGTATGGATTTTAATGGAACGTCCAATAAAAATTCGCCATCTATTTTTTGTAAATGACAAAACAATAACGCATGAGTGTGTTTATCTAATGTGTCCAAACTGAGTTTATAAATGTTTTGATATTCGTTATCGCTTAAACGAACCATGCCTTTTTTGGCAAGTGATAAAGGGTGCTTATAAAAACTGCTGACAAAAAACAACAAATGATGTGCCGCTTTTGGCAATTCTTTTAGGCGAATGTGAATTTCTTCTTGGCTGATAAAATTTTCTTCAAACGTGGTCGCCCCTTGTAAACTGTCGCCCGTGTGTCGCACGCTTTGATTGGCGTTTCGCAAATTGCCATACCAAACGGTTTCTAACACATGAGACTGTTTATCAAGCACCACACACGATATGTCCAAATCCTGCAAACGCTCGTCAGACTTAAATGGGGTCAAAGACTTCAAAACGGGCAATTTGGTCAGCCATGCGTCCATGCCCACTTTTGCAAATGCGGTTTGCGCATAAGACAAAGACAGCACCAAACTCACCCCTTGTACGCCCAGTTCACTAAGCGCCTTAGGAACAAAACGCTGCTCCAATTCCCAGTCTGGCGCTGGTGATGTGGCTGTTTGATCTTGGGTGTGTTGGGTGGTGTCAGACATAGATGTTCCAAGGTTGATTGTGTTAAGTCTTTGAAAACTCATTAAAATGGGTCATTGGGCGGTATTTGGTAGCTCATCAAAAGTCTTTTGTAATGCTTGCTCCACAGCGGCAATGCGTGCTTGGCAAACCTTGTACGCTTGTACACTTTCTTCTACGGTGGCGACCAAACCATCAATGTCCAAGACATCGCTATTTTCTAAGCGTTCGGCATTGGTTTTTAAGATGTCATAAGCTTGAGCAAACGTGGTGGGAGCAGTCATGGCATTCCTTGTGTTTGACAAAAAGCTATATTGTAACACAAAGTTTGTTTGGCAAAAAGTGTCTTGGTTCAGCTTTCTGGCGGTTAGATTTTATTAAATATGCTTATCAAGACATTGGTTGATGGCATACATTGACAAAGATTAAGCTAAGAAAAATTAACCTTCGCCTTAAAAATTTTTCATCATAAAAATTTTGCTTGCCTATTGACAAATTTGGGTGGCTTGCCACGCTTTGGCTGCCGTGTCCGACTTAAAAAGACAATCATAATTTAACCCAAAAAACAAGCTAGTAATTTAAAAATTTTTGGGATATATTGTGCCGTACTTTTTACCAAGCACTAGATATAGTGGTTTATTTTTGACACCCGTCAATAAAATAACTCCTTGAGTTATCATTGATTTTCTTGTCAAATGGGTAATTTTGTTCAACTTTTAAGCAGTAAGGCGTACACATGACACACATTGACCAAATCAAAGTAAAAAAACGCAACGGAACGTTTGAACCCATCAATTTGGATAAAATTCACAAAGTCATTACTTGGGCGGCTGATGGTTTGGACAACGTTTCTGTCTCACAAGTGGAGTTACGCTCGCACATTCAATTTTATGACGGCATTGCCACCCAAGACATTCACGAAACCATCATCAAAGCAGCCGCTGATCTAATCTCTGAAGAAACGCCCGATTATCAATATTTGGCGGCTCGTTTGGCGATTTTTCATTTGCGCAAAATTGCCTACGACACCTTTGAGCCACCGCACCTATACGACCACGTCAGCCACTTAACCAAGCTTGGCAAATACGACCGTCATTTGCTTGCCGATTATGACAAAGCAGAATTTGATGAATTAGATGACTACATCGATCACGAACGTGATATGAATTTGGCGTACGCTGCCGTTGAGCAGATGATGGGCAAATATTTGGT
>JBHAZZ010000050.1:0-31357 GCA_041781275.1 Moraxella sp. | reverse complement strand
GGCGCTGATGTCATGAGCAATCAATAAACTGGTTTGTGCTTCAAAGGGGACGGCAGTTAGCCATAATGTAAGCGGTATAGGCTTTTTATCAATGCTGATTTTTCCTTGTGGTGGCGCTCGTGGTCAATATCGACGAACACTCCTTGATGGACTTTGTAACCAATGTGCCTTTTGACATCTTACAGTTTCATGGTGATGAAACCGCCAAGCGTTGCGCAGATTTGGCAAAACTTGCAAACAAACGTTGGATCAAAGCCATTCGTGTACAAGAAACCATGAGTGTCAATGATGTATTGGTGCACATTCAGACACTATCAGAATATGGGGCAAGCGGCGTGATATTGGACGCTTATCACCCTGATAAATTCGGTGGCACAGGTGAGCAATTTGATTGGTCAAAAATCCCCAAAAATTCACCACTGCCCATTTATTTGGCAGGGGGATTGACGCCAGAAAACATCACTAACATTACTGGTAGTCCAGCGCTGTTATCACGCATTTGTGGGGTGGATGTGAGTGGCGGAATTGAAAAAGAAAAGGGGACAAAATGTCAAAAAAAGATGGTAAAATTTATGGATAATATCAATACTGATTCTAAATTTGTAACATATATCCATGCTATTATAGATAAGGGCAAATTTAATGCAACTTATAAGTTAGCCTTATTGATGGCAATCAGTGAAATTTGTCAAAACAAAGTAATTAATGATAATGAAACATTATTTATCAGCTATCAAAATCTGGCAGAGATATTTGTTAAAATTTATTGGAATAGTGATACTTTTTACCATAAAAATAATGGCGAAGCCATCATATTAAGACATGGTAAAAATTTTGGTAATGACAATATCACGGAATATTTAAAAAAATTTAAAAATACCAGTCAAAATAAACACTGGACAATGATTGACACTAAAAATAAACACTACGATGAACTTATTGAAAAAACTTCTAAATTAATCAAAGATAATCCAGTTAGTTTTTTACAAAATATTCACGGTTTTTCAGATAATATATTATTTAGCAAAAAAACCAATAAAGATGGCATTGAATTAAAAGTCGGGATTGCTTATCATTTCAAAAACAATCCCAATATTTATAACCTAGCCAGACAAAAACTGATTGAAGTTGTTATGAAAAACCCCAAAAATAATTTGACTGATGAAAATTTTGCTAAAATAGAAAAATTTTTGTTTGGTTATTCTTAAACAAGGAAAAATCATGAACATTCTCATCACAGGCGTAACTTCAGGATTTGGACTGGCAAGCGCCAAACTATTACACAGCAAAGGGCATACCATCATTGGCACAGGCAGACGCAAAGATAGGCTTGATGACCTAAAAGCAGCATTGGGCGATGGCTTTTTGCCTTTGTGCTTTGATATTACAAGCCAAGACGACTTACAAAACGCCTTAACCACTGTGCCTGCCGACATCTTAGCCAATATTGATGTGCTGATTAATAATGCAGGGCTGGCACTTGGGCTTGATACGGCTGACAAAGCTAGCCTTGATGATTGGCAAACCATGATAAATACCAACATCACAGGACTGGTGCAAATGACCCGTGCCATTTTGCCTTATATGGTGGCTCGTGATGATGGGCTGATTATCAATGTGGGCTCAACCGCAGGCAATCACCCGTATTATGGGGCAAATGTCTATGGCGCAAGTAAAGCCTTTGTTAAGCAATTTAGCCTAAATTTGCGTGCCGATTTGGTGGGTAAAAATGTCCGAGTAACCAACCTAGAACCAGGGCTATGTGGCGATACCGAATTTAGCAACGTGCGTTTTCATGGCGATAACGACAAGGCGAGTAAAGTTTATGAAAATGTTGAGTATATTCGTCCACAAGACATCGCAAATATGATATTATGGCTTATTGAGCAGCCCAAACACATTAATATCAATCGCTTAGAAGTTATGCCCACCGCCCAAACGTTTGCAGGATTGACGGTGGCAAAAAATAAATAGCCTTTACATTAAAGGAAAATTATGGTGCTTGCATTTTGCTCTGAAAGTTATTGGGCAAAATACCACCATAACATCGCTTGGTTCATCATTTATAGGGCAGTTTGTTTATTTAAAATAACTTTCCCCTTGATAAATACCAAAATGGCAACTTGTATAAATCGCAAAAAACAACTTGGCATTTTATCAGAGTTTAAAGTCAGTTCTGTATTTTTTAAACCCTTAGATGATGAATTGGATAAGTGGTAATTAATGGTAAAACATGATTTATTTTGTTCAAGCAAAACCTAAAAGCTGGCGCTGATTAGCCATGATGAAACCATTCATCAATTCCCCATTTTAATTATTTGGTAAAAAAAAGACAATCTTATGACCGATTACACCCAATACCCCGACAGCACAGGACATTTTGACATTCATGGTGGACGTTTTGTGTCTGAAACTTTGATGGCAGCCATCGAAGAATTAGAAAACATTTATCATAAAGTCAAAGCCGACCCCGCCTTTTGGCAAGAATACCATGACGACCTTGTCAATTATGTCGGACGACCCACGCCACTGTATCATGCCAAACGCCTAAGCCAAGAAGTTGGTGGCGCTAAAATTTATCTTAAACGAGAAGATTTGAACCACACAGGCGCACACAAAGTCAATAACACCATCGGTCAGGCGCTACTTGCCAAATTGGTGGGCAAAAAACGTATCATTGCCGAAACAGGCGCAGGACAGCACGGCGTGGCAACAGCCACCATTGCCGCACGCTTGGGGCTAGAATGCGTGGTGTATATGGGCGCAGACGATGTAGAACGCCAAAAAATGAACGTCTATCGCATGAAACTGCTTGGGGCGACGGTTGTGCCTGTTACATCTGGCTCTCGCACGCTCAAAGACGCCATGAACGAAGCCATGCGTGATTGGGTAACGAACGTGGACAGCACCTATTATGTGATTGGCACGGTGGCAGGTCCGCACCCTTATCCGCAGTTGGTGCGTGATTTTCAAGCCATCATTGGGCGAGAAGCACGTCTGCAACACCTTGAAAAAGAAGACAAATTACCCGATGCCTTGGTGGCGTGTGTGGGCGGTGGCTCTAATGCCATTGGGCTGTTTTATGAATTTTTAAATGATAGTAGCGTGGCAATGTACGGCGTGGAAGCGGGTGGATTTGGCATTGACACAGGCAAGCACTCTGCTCCGCTCAATGCAGGTCGTGTTGGTGTACTCCACGGCAATCGCACCTATTTGATGGCAGATGATGATGGACAAGTCATTGAAACGCATAGCATTTCAGCAGGACTTGATTACCCAGGGGTAGGACCTGAACACAGCTTTTTAAAGGATAAAGGACGTGTCAATTATGTGGTCATCAATGATGATGAAGCACTAGACGCTTTTCGCACCCTAACCCGTGTGGAGGGTATCATTCCTGCGCTAGAAAGCTCTCATGCGGTGGCGTATGGGCTTAAACTTGCCAAAACCATGACCCATGAGCAGTCCATCATCATCAATTTGTCAGGACGTGGCGACAAGGACTTGCACACGGTGATGACAGTTGATGGGATTAGTTTGGATTAGGTGATGGCACTTACCCATCTTGATAAGCCATCAAACCTTAACACAATAAGACCGACCAACTTTTTAGTTAAATGATTATAGTTTGTAATGTAAAGGTGTTTGTATGGCTATTTTAACCACCATCAAAGGCGATATTACCGAGCAAGTGGTTGATATCATTGTTAATGCCGCCAACTCATCATTGCTGGGTGGGGGCGGTGTGGACGGTGCGATACACCGTAAAGGCGGTGGGCAAATCCTAGCCGAATGCCAACAAATCAGGGCAAGACAAGGCACCTGCCCCACAGGTCAAGCAGTCATTACCACCGCAGGCAATCTGTCCGCCAACTACGTCATTCATACGGTCGGTCCAGTATGGCAAGACGGCACGCACGATGAAGCAAATCTGCTTGCTAGCTGTTATCATGAAAGCCTAAAACTGGCGGTGGCACATGGCGCAACAACCATCGCCTTTCCCAATATTGCCACAGGTGTGTATCGCTTTCCTAAGAAACTGGCGTGTGAAGTTGCCTTGATGACGGTGCGTGATTTTATCCAAAATCAGGATACAGGTAGCTTGAGCGAGATTCGTTTTGTTTGTTTTGATGATGAAAATTTTAATCTTTATCAAGAGCGATTATGAATGACACACGCTATGACTTAGATTGGCTAATTCAACAATATCAATCCAAGTCAAAATTAAAATATTTATACTTTTGGGGTCATACGCCAAAAGTCGTTGGGCAAATTGATGGTATATGTTTTAGCCGATGGTATTTTGCCCCTTTTGTGATTGATGATATGATTTATCCAACCGCTGAACATTATATGATGGCTCAAAAAGCCTTATTATTTGGCGATGATGGGATATTTCATCAAATTATTCATGCCAAACACCCAAAACAAGCCAAAGATTTAGGGCGACAGGTATCAAATTTTGATGAAAAAACTTGGAATAAAAAACGAGTTGATATTGTCATGACAGGTAATATTGCCAAATTTAGTCAGCACGATGATTTAAAAACCTTTTTATTAAATACAGGTAAGCGCATTTTGGTAGAAGCCAGTCCTGTAGATAAAATATGGGGCGTAGGTTTGGCACAAGATGATGACAGAATACACAATCCCTTAACTTGGCAAGGTTTAAATTTATTAGGCTTTGCATTAATGAACGTCAGAGATAGATTGTCCATTTAAAATATCACAATTAAAGATGAATAAGAGAAGTTTTATGACCCGAATTGAAACCGTATTTGCTAATTTAAAAGCAAATAACAAAAAAGCCCTAATCCCCTATATCATGGCAGGCGACCCAAACCCATCAGTAACGGTCAAGCTGATGCACAGCCTTGTGACGCATGGTGCAGACGTGATTGAGATTGGACTGCCCTTTTCTGACCCTATGGCAGATGGCGAAGCGGTGGCACTGGCAGGTGAGCGAGCCTTGGCAAATGGTACCAGTACCCGTGGGGCGATTGCCATGGTCAAAGAATTTCGCAAAACCAACACCACCACGCCTGTACTGTTGATGGGCTATCTAAATCCTGTGGAAGTCATTGGCTATGATGCCTTTTTGGCGTTGTGTGTGGAAGCGGGCGTTAATGGGCTGCTTTTGGTGGATTTGCCACCCCAAGAAGCAGGTACATTTGTTACCAAACTCAAAGACCACGCCATCAATCAAATCTTTTTGCTTGCGCCCACCACGCTGGCAGAGCGCCGAAAAGCGGTTTTGGAGCAAGGCGGTGGCTTTATCTATTATGTGTCGGTCAAAGGTGTAACAGGCTCAAAAGCGCTAGATACTGCCGATGTCAGCACCCAAGTGCAAGCCATCAAAGCCGACACCGAGCTACCTGTATGCGTAGGCTTTGGCATTCATGATGGCGCAAGCGCAAAGGCAGTGGCACAGGCGGCTGATGGGGTGATTGTTGGTAGCGCATTGGTCAAAAATTTTGCTGATGTCGGACAAGATGAACAAAAAATCAACACCGCCATTACCACTATTTTGGCAAAAATGGACGAACTGCGAGCGGCGATTGATGGTCTGTAAGCATAAAAATGCAGCAAATCATTTAAATTGAACAATTTTTAAAAATTTGTTTTGCCAATTTTCAAATACGATTGTAAACTATGGTAATTTACTCTTAATTAGGAAATTTTATGACCACAGAAACCCTATCCGAAACCCAAGAGCCTACCATTTGGTTAAACCGCCCTGTTCCATCTATCAAGCAAGACCGCACGCCCGTCATGAGCGCTGTAGAAACCGAACCTTCTACCGAGTGTCCAAATTGCCATTCGCTGACCACAAACACCAGTTTAATTTTTAATCAATATGTGTGCCCAGATTGCGACCATCATTTAACCATGTCGGCACGCACCCGTTTGGAGTGGTTTTTTGATGGCATTGACGCCGAACTTGGTAATGAATACCAAACAGGCAACCCCTTAGGCTTTGTGGATTCCAAGCCCTACCCACAGCGCATGAGCGAAGCGCAAAAATCCACCGGCGAGTCCGAAGCACTTATCGTGATGAGCGGTAAAATCAAAAACCTAAACCTGATTGCTTGCGCCTTTGATTTTAAATTTATGGGTGGCTCTATGGGATCGGTGGTGGGTGACCGCTTTGTGCTGGCTGCCGAAAAAGCACTTGCCGAACGTAAGCCCTTAGTTTGCTTTGCCGCTTCAGGTGGCGCACGTATGCAAGAAGGTTTGTTGTCGCTCATGCAAATGGCTCGTACGTCTGCCGCCATTGAGCGCCTACGTCTGGCGGGCGTGCCCTATGTGGTGGTACTGACCAACCCTGTTTATGGTGGGGTAACGGCAAGTCTTGCCATGCTTGGCGATGTGCATATCTCCGAGCCAAGAGCAATGATTGGCTTTGCAGGCAAACGTGTGATTGAGCAAACCGTGCGTGAAGTGTTGGACGAGCCTTTCCAACGTGCTGAATTTTTGCTTGAAAAAGGCACGGTAGATATGGTGGTACACCGTCATCAACTTGTAGATACGGTGTATAGAGTGCTAGCCAAATTAACAAAAGCACCTGTCGCATCATAACGCAATGATGTTAATAAATACCAAAACCATTGTGTGTTTTGGTATTTTTCTTTTTTTTTATTTTTCATTAATGTACCCAAATACGCATTTATCAAGCTTAAAAAAAAGTTTAATTCATTTTTCTTAAAAATCACCCGATAAAGATAGCCTATCCATCATTAACGGAAAAAACCCCATGCCAAACACGCCAAATCTTACCACTTCTTTATCTCAATGGCTTAATTATCTTGGTTCTATTCATGTTTCTGCCATTGATATGGGGCTTGAACGGGTATTGCCTGTTGCCAAAGCATTAAACATTTTAGACATTAATTCTGTTAAAAAACCTTATATATTTACAGTGGCTGGTACCAATGGCAAAGGCTCTACCACAAAAGCCATTGCCAATATCTGTCAAGCTGCCGGTTACAAAACCGCCCTATATCAATCCCCCCATTTAATTTCTTTTAATGAACGTATTTTAATAAATAATCAAGAAGTTGATGATAACACACTCATTCAAGCATTTTATGACGTTGATTGTGCACGTCTAAATTGCGGATTAAGTTTGTCCTTTTTTGAAATCACCACACTGGCAGCCTTTCATATTTTTGCACAAAGTAATTGCGATGTTTGGGTGCTTGAAATCGGGCTTGGTGGGCGACTTGACGTGGTCAATATCATTGATCCCGACCTTTGTGTCATCACCAATATAGGCATAGATCATACCGATTGGCTTGGTACCGATAGAGAACAAATTGGTTTTGAAAAAGCAGGGATTTTACGCCAAAACCGCACACTGATTTTTGGAGAAAGTGATATGCCAAACAGTGTACAAAAGTACATTCAAGATAATCATGCGTATTGTTTACAGTTTAGTCAAGCATTTTCTTTTTATGTTGAAGATGACAGTTTTATTTACACATCACCTGCATTAACCCTTAAATTTGCCATGCCCCACATTTCTCCTTTAAATGCCAGCATTGCTTTGACCGCTGTATTAAACAGCTCTTTAAACATCAACATATCACACATCAAACAAGCCCTTGAAACCACCCAACTATCAGGGCGTTTTGACAAACGTTTTATTCAAAAAAGACATTGGCTGTTTGATGTAGGACATAATGAACATGGCATTCAATTTCTTATGCAGTCCTTTATACCTTATTGGCAAAATTTTAAATACAATAATCCCAATGCCAAACTTCATGCCGTATTTTCTATGCTTGCCGATAAAGACATTGATAAAGTCTTAATGCTTTTATCAAATTATGACTTACCCATTTGTCATTGGCACATTGGTAAACTGGATAATCCAAGAGCCATAGAAACCAAAAACCTTGCCGACAAATTAAGCATTTATCACTACCCCACCAAACAATACGCAACCGTCGCCCAAGCAATATCGGGCGTGCTCAATGATAGCCATGATGGCGATATGGTATTGTGTTTTGGCTCTTTTCATACCATCGGCGAAAGCCTAATTGCCCTAAAACAAGCCAAAGACCCCAGAACCGATTGATTTTTTAAAAGATCACATTTACCACCAAAGTAATACGCACAATGTCCGCAAAATATGATAAAATCTAACTAGAACCATACTCTTCATCTATTTTTAACAAGCCCCTTTTTGGGGATTTTGTTACTTAGAACTTGGTATAAGATTGCAACAACTGGTATCACAATGATTTCAAAACAATTATTACTTGGTGGCAGCCTATTGCTTGGCGGTAGTGTTGCCCTAGTCGCCCTGACTCAAAAAGACGACACCACAACACCCCCCAAAGCGCAAACCGCCAGTGCGGCAGAAACCACCATCGCACGTCCCAAAGTAGAGCCTTTGACCGCAGACTTAGAAACCGAAAGACGCCTACTTGAAGAAAAACAAAAAGCTCGTGAAGCGCAAGCCAAAGAACAGGAGCGACAAGCCGAACTTTTGATCGCCCAAAACGAACAAGCCGAAGCCGAAGCACTTAAAAAAGCCGAAGCCGAAAAAGCAGAAAGAGAACAGGCAAAAGCAGGCAAAACCGCAGAGACCACAGACAGCAAACCTGCGCTACAAGCCGACGCCACCAAGCCGGACAGCACCCCTGCGACCTTAGAAGTGCAAACACGCCCAGAAGTGATTGAAGCCCAAAAAGAGCAAGCTCGTCTAGAACAAGAGCAAAAACAGGCACAAAAACAAGCCACTGACAGCAAAGCCAAGCCCGAAACCAACAAAAAAGAAACTGAAAACCGAGCCAAAGCAGAAGCCGACAAAAAAGCCCAAGCCGAAGCCAACAAACCCAAAATCAATCCTGCCAAAGGCGGTCAGCACACCGTAGCACAAGGCGATACATTACTAAAACTGTCCAAACAGTACAACATTCCTGTTTCGGTGATTGCAAGTGCCAACAACATGGGAAGAAATGACGCTTTAACTGTGGGCAAAAAGGTTAAAATTCCATCAAAAAGTGAAGTGGAAAAAATTCAACGTGCCAAAGAGCAACCCAAAAAAGAACAGCCCAAAGAAACTGCCAAAGCCGAAACCCCCACCAAAAAAGGGGTGGCTCGCTATAGCGTGCAAGTTGCCATGCTAGAAAATCAAGCCAAAGCTGATGAACTTGCCAAAAAATACCGATCAGCAGGCTACAAGGTTTCCACCAGCAAAACCAGCAAAGGCGTGCGTGTCCTTATTGGCTCTGAAAACAGCTACGATGCTGCCGCTAGCCTAGAAAGCAAGCTTAGCAAAGACAGCCGAGTAAAAACTACCAGCACATTTGTAAAAAAACTGGAAGAATAAACAAAACAGCTTACCACAAGCTTCGCCCAAACGCACCATAAAGCTTTATTGCATGGTGTGTTTGATGGCAAATTGATGGTTCATCTTGACATAAACCCTGACTAAAATTTTTGAGAAACTTATGACTCACAGCGCCTTTTTAGCCGAACTGACCCAAACTTTACCCGACCTTGCCATCAAAACCGATGCCGACAGCCTAGATAATTGGGGCAAAGACTGGAGCAAACATTTTGATCCAAACGCCAGTGCCGTGCTATTTCCCAAAACCACCGAAGACGTCGCCACCATCGTCAAACTTGCCAACACCCACAACACCCCACTGGTGCCCAGTGGCGGACGCACGGGACTGTCAGCCGCTGCTGTTGCTGCTTTTGGCGAAGTGGTGGTTAGCTTTGACAAAATGAACACCATCGGTACTTTTTATGAAGCCGATCGCATGGTAGAAGTAGAAGCAGGCGTTGTTACCAAAGCTTTGCAAGAATTCGCCGAAGAAAAGGGACTGTATTATGCCGTTGATTTTGCGTCCAGTGGCTCAAGTCAAATCGGTGGTAACATTGGCACCAACGCAGGGGGCATTAAGGTCATTCGCTACGGCATGACACGCAATCAAGTGTTGGGACTGACCGTTGTTACCGGCAAAGGCGACATCTTAGAACTCAATGGCGGTATGCTCAAAAATGCCACTGGTTACGATTTTCGCCATCTGTTTATCGGTGCAGAAGGTACACTTGGATTTGTTACCAAAGCATTGATTAAACTGGAAAAACAGCCGACCAATCTGACCGTCATGGTGCTTGGCGTGCCTGATTTTGCTGCCGTGGTCAAACTTCTAAATCGCTTTAACAACGCCCTATCTTTGACCGCCTTTGAATTTTTTGATGCCATCGCCATTGACAAAGTGGTGGGTGCAGGACACGCCAAAGCCCCATTTGACAGCCAGACGCCCTTTTATGTCCTATTAGAATTTGAAGCCATCAGCGACAGCGTCCTAGACACCGCCATGGCTGTCTTTGAATCAGCCACCGAAGACGGTTTGATTGTTGATGGGGTCATGAGCCAAAGCGTAGGACAATTACAAGAACTTTGGAAATTGCGTGAGTCCATTTCTGAAACCATTTCTGTATTTACACCCTACAAAAATGACATTTCAGTACTCATCACCCATTTAGAAGATTTTATTGGCGATATTGAAACCATCGTCAAAGACAATTATCCTGATTTTGAGATTTGTTGGTTTGGACACATTGGCGATGGCAATTTACATCTTAATATTCTAAAACCTGACAATCTTTCCAAAGAAGAATTTTTTGCCAAATGTCAAACAGTGAACAAATATGTTTTTGATACAGTCAAAAAATACAAAGGCTCTATCAGTGCCGAACATGGCGTGGGCATGACCAAAAAACCTTATTTGGATTATACCCGCAGTCTTGCTGACATTGATTATATGAAAGCCGTAAAATCCGTATTTGATCCCAACGGTATCATGAATAAAGGCAAGATTTTTGATTAATATTGACAAATATCAAAATGGTATCTATATTTAGATGCCATTTTTTATTATATAAATTTTATGTTAAGAGTTGCTATTTTTGCTGACGTGCATGGTAAATTATTATTACCTTTTAAGCTTGTTCATTATTATCAAACATTGACAGGGAACGCCATTGATTTTATTTTGCAATGTGGCGATTTGGGCATATTTCCCCATAAAGACAAACTGGATAAAGCCACATTACGCCATGCCAAATACGACCGTGATGAACTTGGCTTTATGGATAATTTTATTCGCCCCAATGCCAAAATCCAAGCATTTTTAGAAACCTTAAACATACCCTTAATTGGCGTTAGGGGCAATCACGAAGATCATGAATTTTTGGACGCTTTAGAAAAACAAAGCAGCACGCCTTATTTTGCTGTGGACGTTTATCAAAAAATATTTGTTTGTCAAAGTGGCAAACCATTTATTTTGTATAATGGCACGGACAGCCTAAGCGTGGTTGGCATAGGAAGAATTGGTGATGAAAAAAGACGCACCAGCGCCAAATTCATACAAGATTACGAAAGAAAAAACATTCATGCACTCATCAAAGAAAGCCAAAAAACCAATGGCGAATTTGATGTTTTACTTACTCATGACAAAGCCAGTACCAATCAACGGGGTTATGGGTTACCAGAAATTGAAACATTGCTTGACAATATCGCTTTTTCTTATCATTTTTATGGGCATACGGGCGAGCCTTTTCATCAAAGTTTGGCAGAAAATGGTATTACCCAAAGCATTAAAATAAAAGAATTGGAATTTAATCACAAAGGCACATTATCTACAGGGTGTATGCTGATTTTAGAAAAAACAGGTACAGACATACACATCACCGACGTGCCTTTACATCAAATCATTCATTTTAACAAAACGTCTTGGCAAAATTTTTAATTAACCGCCTAAAACCATATCTTTATTTAAATTGAAAAATCCACAAATAAAGCGTATCATAAATAAAAATCCAAATTAGGCACATCTATGTTAATGAATATTCAAAACACAACCAAGCGCCCCACGTCTGTGCACCCCATATTAAATTTGGGGTTTCGGATATTTTTTGCAGGAGCTGGGGTATTTGCCATACTCACCATGCTGCTGTGGACAGTCATTTTAAAGGGCGTTGCGCCTTATAAGGGCGAGTTTGGTATGTTTTATTGGCACGCCCATGAGATGATTTTTGGTTATGCTTTGGCGGTGGTGGCAGGTTTTTTATTGACGGCGGTCAAAACTTGGACAAATCAGCCCATGCCCCACGGGTATCATTTGGGAGCGATTTTTGGGGCGTGGGCAATCGCTCGTTTTGTGTGGCTTGGACTGCACGCCACAGCGAGCACCGCCATGTTGGTGATAGCTTTAGTGTTTGATGTGCTGTTTTGGGGTCTGACCAGTTTTGCGGTCATCAACGCCGTATTAAAAGCACGACAAAAACGCCAAATTGGTATTGTTGCCAAATTGATTTTATTATTTGGCAGTAACGTGGCTTTTTATATCGGAGTCATCACAAACCATGAAAACACCCAAAAAATTGCTTTATATTTTGCTTTATATTTAATTATTGGCATCGTATTTACCATCGCTCGCAGGGTATTACCATTTTTTATTGTCAAAGGCATTAGTGTCAATAATGACGGCAAACCCAACGGCATTCAAAAAGAACAAAAGAACTCTGACCTTTTGGATAAATTAAGCTTAATTGGTTTGGCAGGTTTTGCCATTTTTGATTTATTCATCACCCTGCCAAAAGTCGCCAGTATGTTTGCTTTATTGTGCTTAATCGCCAATCTTGCCAGACTAAAAAACTGGTACCATCACGCCATTTGGCAAAAGCCTTTATTATGGTCATTGTGGCTGGCTTTTTTTGGTATGACGGCAAGTTTGGCAATTTTTGTTGCATATCCCTTTATCAAAGAAACGACTTTAAATTGGCATTCGTTGGGGCTACATGGCTTGGCGCTGTTTGGTATTGGACTGATGACCGTCTCTATGATGGCTCGGGTATCTTTGGGTCATACGGGCAGAAACATTCATCAGCCACCAAAAACCGTCTCCGTAATTTTTATGTTAATGATCATTTCGGGCATTACCCGTGTGCTACTACCCATGATATTTGATGGTTATATGAATTTGATTTTTATATCACAAATTGCATGGATTTTATCTTTTGTGCTTTTTTGTATGGCTTATATGGGTATTTTGTCAAAACCTAGAATTGACGGTTTGTTTGGCTAAATAATATGGGGATAATTTATGAATGATCACACCGATTTATTAATGCTCAGTCGCCAAATGGAAGTATTATTACACGCCAGTGAAACCCCATTGCATAATGACGATTTAAAACGTTTGCTTAATATCAATGACGATACGTTCACTGAAGTTTTATCACAACTAAAAGAACGCTTAACAAATGGTGTATTAGAACTTGCCAAAACTGCCAGTGGTTATCGTTTGCAAATTCGTGATGAATACGGCGCATTTATTCGCACTGCTTTTCCTGAACGTGGTGAAAATTTAAGCTCGGCACTCTTAGAAACGCTCAGTATCATCGCCTACAAACAGCCCGTAACCCGATCCGACATTGAGCAAATCCGTGGGGTAACGGTGTCTAGCCACATTTTACGCCAATTATTTGATAAAGGTTGGATCATTGAAAAAGGCCACAAAGACACCTTAGGCAGACCTGCGCTACTGCATACCACCCCTGCATTTTTGGACGCTTTTGGCTTAGAAAGCTTGGATAAGCTTCCACCACTGCCCGACCTGACCCATTTTAAACTCTAGCCAATCATCACAAAATATACTATAATGCAAGATTACACATTGTGAAATGTCTCTATCCATTACAGGAATTTTTTATGTCAAACACCACTCAAACCCCCACAAAACCCGAAGGCGAAAAATTACAAAAATTATTGGCTCGCATGGGACTGGGTTCACGCAGACAGCTAGAAGATGTCATCAAAGCAGGTCGTGTCTCCATCAACGGTACGACCGCCACGCTTGGCGACAGAGCCACGCCCAAAGACGAAATTCGGATTGACGGTCGTTTATTGCGTGTCAAAGCCGAAAAAGAAAAACGCCGCCGAGTCATCGCCTACTATAAGCCCGAAGGTGAAATTTGCTCAAGTTCTGACCCACAAGGTCGCCCCACCGTATTTGACCGCTTACCCAAACTAACGGGCGATCGTTGGATCATGGTTGGACGTTTGGACATCAATTCATCTGGGCTACTTTTGTTCACCAATGATGGTGATTTGGCGCACCGACTGATGCACCCTTCTAGCGAAGTCAGCCGAGAATATGCAGTGCGGGTGCTGGGTGAAGTTACCCCAGAAATTGCCAAAAACCTAAAACAAGGCGTCATGCTAGAAGATGGCTTGGCAAAGTTTGACGACCTCAAAGAAGGTGGCGGACTGGGCGTTAATAAATGGTATCATGTCAGCCTAAAAGAAGGGCGAAACCGTGAAGTGCGTCGTATGTTTGAATCGCAAGCGCTGAAAGTTTCACGCCTGATTCGCACCCATTATGGCACCATGAACCTACCCAAAGAGTTACGTTCAGGGCGATTTATTGAACTTGATGCCAAAGACATTGACAAACTTTGTGCATTGGTTGGTTTACGCTCTCGCCAAGGTACAGGGCTAAACACCGCCACCAAAGAAAAACAAGCCCGCATTCACAAAAAACCCCTAAAATCTCGTGAAGTTCGCCGCCAAAACCGTGAACGTCAAGATCAAGAACGACAAAGAAACGAAAAACACCCCAATTTCAAAAAAGCAAAATTTACTAAAATATAATTTAAGTACATACATTCACTTATGAAAATTTTAGAATCCAAATTTACCCAGCCAATTCGTTTTATGGTTGACGCTTATGATGAGCAAATCAAATTAACCGAAAAACCCAGCACCAGCATTGCGCCTTATGCCAATTTGCTTGGTGAACATTTGATAGACGCACTGCGTTATGAAAACAATTGTATCATTGATAAAAGTCATTTAAAAGATTTTGTTCGTTGTACTGATTTTGTTACTTACCAATATTCTTCTCATCATAATAAACTTTATGAAAGGGAGATTTGTTATTATCACCCAGAATATGATGTGTTTATCATTTTTAATGACAACAAAGACGATGATGACGCACAAGAAATCAAGCCCTACCACAGACTTGATTATATTTATTATGACAGTCAAAATCTTACCATGCAAAGCAAATTGCCTGAATTTTTTGCCAAATACATCAAAAAATATTTGGACGAAAAAGCTAAGATTGCCATTTTGGTAAAAGACTGCAATGGGTTGGCACTGCGCACACACGAAACCAAGCCTTATCACATTGACATCGCCACCATGTACAACGACGACTTTGGCGCAGTCCATGAACACATCAAAGACAAATTGGCGACCACCACCAAAGGCATTGTTTTGTTGCATGGTTTGGCAGGCACAGGCAAAACCAATTACATCAAATGGCTAACCAGTCAGCTGCCTGAAAAGAATTTTATTTTTGTGCCCACAACAATCATTCACTCTTTGACGGATCCGTCTTTTATTCCGCTATTGATTGACAACAAAAATTCGGTATTGGTATTAGAAGACTGCGAAAACTACATTGCCGAAAGACGAGCGGACAATCCACACACCGATGTGGTGGCGTCTTTGTTAAATCTTGCTGATGGCGTACTGTCAGACGTGGTGGAATGTCAATTATTGTGTACATTTAATGCCCAAATTGATGAGATTGATACTGCCCTACTGCGTCAAGGTCGCCTGATTGCGGATTATTATTTTGACAAATTGACCGCCGAAAAAGCCAATCAATACTTACAATCCATCGGTAGCAGCGATAAAGTGGACAAACCTTTGACCTTGGCACAATTAACGCATTTAAATGATCCAGAGTTTACCAGTGCCGCCAAGCACAAACATGGCATTGGATTTTTAAGCAGCGATTGATACTTGCTTAGCCAAAAAACTTAGAGTCTGTTGATATTTTATTTTTGTATCCCTTGATATAAAAGGTTTTTAAGTATATTAAAAAAACAAATATTCTTATAAGTCTTATTGTATCAAGGTTTCAATCATAAATATTCAAACGTCTAGTCAAATATTCATTTGGCGCAAATTGTTTTAGATGATGACTTTAAACGTGCAAATCATGCCCACAGCGATCGCAGAATTTGGCATTAGAAGCATGACCAAATTTTCCACAATTTGGACAAGTGATGGGGTGTAACTGCGGCCGCATGGTGCGGGTCAGTTCGGCGGTAAAAATCCCCGTCGGCACAGCAATGATGGCATAACCTGTGATCATCACCATACTTGCGATGGCTTGACCGATGGGGGTTTTGGGTGAAATGTCGCCATAGCCCACCGTGGTGAGCGTAACCACCGCCCAATAAATAGAGCGTGGAATGCTGGTAAAGCCATTGTTAGGGCCTTCCACCACATACAAAATTGATCCAAAAATCGTTACCAATAGCAGCAGCGACAAGAAAAACACAGTGATTTTATGCTGACTGGTCTTGAAAGCCGCCGCCAAAAATCCTGCTTGTTGCAAATAAGACTTTAGGCGAAACACCCGAAAGATACGCAAAATCCTTAAAATGCGTACCACAAGCAAATACTGAGCACCTGCAAATACCAAGCTTAAATAACTGGGTAATAACGCCAAAAGATCAACAATGCCAAAAAAGCTAAACACATAGCCTTTGCGGTTGGGCGAAGAATAAAGCCTTAATATGTATTCCACCGTAAACATGGCGGTAAACAGCCATTCGGCATACAAAAACAGCTTTTCGTACTGTATCCGCAAAGCCTGCACGCTGTCTAGCATGATCACAAGTACGCTTAACACAATGGCGACCAGTAGCACCACATCAAACAGTTTGCCCGCAGGGGTGTCCGTGCCTTCAATGATGACATGGATACGTTCTTTTAGGGGCAGTTTTTTGCGTGCCAAAATTACCACAGGATTAAAAACTCCAGTCTATGATTTGCCAACCTTGCTGATGGGCGTGCTGTTTGAGTATCTCATCGGGCGTAACACAAACCGCCACATCAGCAAATTCAAGTAGCGGTAAATCGTTTTTGGAATCTGAATACGCAATCAATTTATCAAAAGTAATGCCTTGACTGTTTTTTTGGGCAATAAAGTTATTCAGATGGTACAGTTTGCCGCCCTTAAAATTGGGACGACCAGACACTTTGCCCGTATAAGCATTATCCACCACTTCCAAACGTGTTGCCAAAGTATGCTCATTATCTATACCAAACAATGACGCAATCGGCACAACCACAAAATCGTTGGTGGCACTGATGACCACCACGGTATCCCCTACTTGTCTGTGCTTGGCAATGGCGTCAATACCTTTGGGTCGCATGGCAGGCTTAATCCAAGTGCTTAGATACTCATCACGATAAGCGATCAGCTCGTTCATGGTTTTTGTTTTTAAAAAACTTGCCACAAACTCATTGTACTCTACAGCGTCTAGCGTACCGGCGATGTAGTCTTGATAGAATTTGTCGTTCATGTCCTTATAATACGCCCGATCTACCAAGCCCTGCTCTACCAAAAATTGCCCCCAACTGTGATCGCTATCCACATTAAGTAAGGTCATGTCAAGGTCAAAAAGTGCCAAATTTGCCACGCATTACCCCTTAAAAGACAGACGTTAGAATGCTAAAGGCGATGGCACTGATGGCAGCCGAAGCAGGCAAAGTGATGACCCACGCAAGTCCAATCGGTTTCATCAGTTTCCAGTTGGTGTTTTTGTTCACCATACCAATACCAAGCACCGCACCCACTAAGATGTGTGTACTTGAAACAGGGATACCCAAACTTGACGCACCCATCACCACAGCGGCGGCGGCAAGCTCGGCGGCAAATCCTGAAGCGGGATGCATTTTGGTTAGGTTAGTACCCACCGTTTGGATAACTTCTTTACCAATGAACCACAAGCCCACAATCAGCGCCACACCAAAGGCAATCAATACCGCAGATGGCACGGTGGCTTTGGCTTCTAAAGCATTGGTTCTGATGACGTCCATGATTGCCACAAACGGACCAACGGCGTTGGCAATGTCGTTTGAGCCATGACTAAAAGCAAACGCACACGCAGTAAATACCTGCATCCAGCTAAACATAATAAAGGTGGCTTTGCCCAAATCTTCTTTGTGCTTGCCACGAATGGTCTTGGTATAAATAAAGGCGGTCAGCCACACCATCGCCCCAATCATGCCCATCACCAAACTGGCGTGTAACGTGGACAGATTTAGCCCCGTGTTAGACAGACCCTTAAATACCACCATCGCAGTCATCACCACCGCACCCAACGCAGCGATAAGCGGCACCCATGTTTTTAGGGCTTTTAGGGTGTCTAGGCTTTCTCGGCGGTTTTCTAATTCATGCAGCTTTTTATAGTAGTTGGTCTCTAGGTCATCTACACTGATACCGCTGTCTTGATAAGCTTCTTGGTCTCTCAATAGCGCAGTGGTATAAGAAAGTTTTTCATTATCATCAAGGCTGCTGATGTGTTCTTTTTGGGTTTGTTTAAGTGCTTTTTTCTCGGCTCTGATGGCTTTGACTGCCACTTCCATTTTGTCGTTATAAGCCAAAATATTTTTCTTAATAATGCCATACAAAAAGTAAGAAAAAATACCGCCAAGCATGGGAGATACCACCCAAGAAACGGCAATTTCACCAATTTTTGACCATTTTACGGTAGAAAACGCCAACTCTGTACCGCCCATACTGATACCAAGGACGATAGATGAACCGACAATACCACCAATGATGGCGTGCGTGGTAGAAACTGGCAAGCCTTTTTTGGTGGCAAACAGCAACCAAAATGCTGCCGCAATCAATGCCGACAACATCAAATAAATAAATTCATTGGGAGAAACGCCCAAATCACCAATATCTACAATACCGCTACGAATGGTGTCAGTAACCGCCGCTCCTGCAAGTACCGCCCCTGACACTTCAAAAATGGCTGCCACCGCCAAAGCTTGGGTAACGGTCAGCGTTCCTGCGCCCACCGATGTCCCAAAAGAGTTCGCCACATCGTTACCGCCGATGTTGAACGCCATAAACATACCAAAAAAACTGGCTACCAAAAATAAGGTAACCTGATTATAATTGGTGTACTCCAAACCCCAAATTACAAAGTAAGTACATACGCCCGCCATCAAAAGTGCAAAAAACACATTGGCCAGCATGGGTGTACTTTGTTTGGTTGCTGAATTTGTCATAAATCTGCCATTAACTCGATGAAATTTTTTTGGGTATGGCAAAAAGCCGCTGATAAACCGATAGCGACCGCTCATACCCTGATAAAAGCCGTCATTATATAACTACTTTATGACAGTTTTATGACAATTTTACCATATTGTAAAGAATTTGGCATAATAGATGGCTATTTTCTGTCTTTTGTCATCACACAGTAATGAAAAAGTCATGATGATTTGCTTATCACTCATTCAACAAATTGCACAATGTCATCAAGCGTTTTGCGAGATTTGGGGCGAATGTCTTTGTTACGATACCCAAAAGTTACCATCACCGACACGCCCCACTCTTTGGGGTCAAACAGCCCTTCATTTGCCAATATTTCATTAACCGCTTGATAATCAAAGCCTTCTATCGGACAGCTATCAACACCCAGCATGATTGCCCCTGTCATCATATTGGCAAGTGCGATGTAAGTTTGTTTACTCGCCCAGTCAAAAAGCGTGCGTTCATTATCCAAAATGGCGATGTCATGCTGTTGAAATTTTTGGTAAATGGCTAGGGCTTTTTCTTTGTTTTCGCCTGTCAAACCACGTCTGGCAATCACGTCATCAAAAAATGGCGTGTCATAACGGGCGTTTTTCTTAGCCAAAATCACCACGATATGACTGGCACTTTCTACCGTGTTTGCCATGCCCCACGAAACGGGCTTGAGTTTTTGGCGTAGCACAGGATTTTGAATGACCAACAAACGCCACGGCTCTGAACCCACCGAACTTAGGCTTAAACGGGCGCATTCCAAAATCGCCAAAAACTCATCATCACTGATTTTGCGGTCAGCGTCATAAGAGCGGGTAGATGCACGGCTTTTAAAAACCGCCACCACATCATCTTTATTCAAATTAAACATAAAAACTCCAAAAGGTTATGGATTGTCAGCTGTATGGGAATTAACTTTTGTTGCCATCGTCTTGGCTTGGGGCGTACCTAAGGCATTCAAACCTTGGATAATGCCCAATTTGTCCTGCGCTTCCTTGTTTTGGCTTAATTTAAAAGCGGCTTGAATTTCTAGCACCGACATCTCAAACACCACCAGCGCAGTACACATATTATCCACAAAGGTCTGCGGTGCGTGAGCAAGCTCCCAAACTTCGTGCTTGGTTTTTGTCGCCAATTGCTGCTCAAAAAACCGAGTCGTCTGCGCCAAAATCTCTTTTGTGGCGGACAAATCATGGATCACGGTAGCTTGCACACGCATATGTACCGCTTGATAGTTGTATGTTGGGACTTCTTTGTGGGTTTTTTGTTTGCTTGGATACCAATTGGGACTAATATAATGACTTGCCCCCATAAAAACCAACAGCCACGGTTTATCAGCATTTTGCCACAGTGTGTTGCTGCGATGAACGTGCCCGATTAGGCGTTCGCCTTGCTCATCTTGAACGTACACGATGGGAATATGACACGCTTGTGGTGTGTGATCGGTGTCTGTATATACCACGGTCGCCAAGGGATTTTCCAAAATCAGCTCAATGATGGCGCTTTTGTCTTGCTGATTGAATATTTTTGGAATAAACATATCAACCTAGCTGTCAGCAGGAAATGATTTGGGTCTGTCGTTAGGCTGACTGTTTGGCGGTGGGGCATATTTGCGAGCGGGTGCTTGCAGTTCAAACAGCGCCGTGCCAATAACCCCTGTGTTATTGATGTCGCCTTGGTCGTTGTGGTTGGCGTAGGACGCTTCTGGCGCACTAAAGGTAAAAGACGCTACCGTATTTTCATCTTTACGAAAGCCTTCAATGATGAGCGTACCTTTGGGTTCAAGCACATAGCCATTGTCGTATTGGGAAGCGCTGGTGCCTGACAATACATCTAATCCGTCCACACTGGCGACCACTTCATAGGTTTTTTTGCTGCTGTTGGTGTATTTTAGGCGGTAGCTTTGTCCTGACGTGCCTTGTATGTAATAAGAATTGCCCTTACGAAAAGTAGGTAAAGCCCGACCACGATCATCGATCACGCTCATCTGGACTTGCCCCGACAATAAGGCAATGCTATTGACTTTTTTGCCACTTTCTTTGGCTGAATAAAACACATCAACGCTGTCCAACACATCAGAAACACGCTTTAAGTCCACAACGGTTACCTTAGAGTTCATCTCATCACCCCACTGCGTTCCCAGTCTATTGTCCGCCTTTGCCACTTCGGCAGGTGTTTCGCTGATAGCGGCAGGCATATCAGTACTGGCGCTTTCTGCTGGCACATGACCGCCCGATGGCGTTTTAGAGCAAGCAAACAACAAAACAGACAACAACAGCACGCAAAAATAGCGCCATACAGCAAGCAGTTTTATCATACATCATTCCTTAATACAGGTGTAAACGTCTCTTAAGTGTAACAAATGTGTTTATCACTTACAATAGACGATTGCAATAAAGGATTTATTTTTAAGGGTTTTTCATGAATTTTTCATAAATTGGTTTTTTTGTGTTTGCTTTGTGTGGTGATTTGTTGGCTTGGCTAACCATCTTGGCTAATAATAAAGCATTGGCGGTGTTTGGTATTTATCCCTAAAAATAAAAACCAAATTGTTGATAAAAAAAATGATACCCTATATCACTTATGGTATCACTGATGAACAAATAAAAATTTAATAACCACTCAATGAAAAACGGTCAATTCCCTTTGACCGCCTTACCACTAGCGAACGCCACGCACCGCACGCCCATTGTCCTGCCAACTCGTTCCTTCTCTGCCTGTACCAAAATCAATGGTCAAATTGTTATTGGCTCTTGAGCTTGGGGTAGATGACCAGTATTCTTTATGATCCAATCCAGAAAATATTGGATGAATTTTCGGATTACAATTTGGCTCAACCAACGATCCTAACTCATCAATGGTTGGCAAACGGTAACCTTCTCGTGCCAAAAGATCAGGCGCTCTTGACGCTGAATACAGCTTTACACCGCCCGAACAGTTGCTTCCTGTCCATGTTTGCCCAAAACTACAGCGCTGCCAAATACGACCTGTATAATTATCTCTAACTTCGCCACGACCAATATCCACAAAGCGATCCACCGATCCGCACGTGGTGGCATAATATCCATTGCCTCGTTTTTGTTCATAAGCGTCGCCACCTGTCCATGTTGGTTTATTGGTTACTGATGGTTCACCAACATAACGATAGTCTCTGTTGGCTTGTGTTGGTCTTTCAGCCACCGCTGGTTTGCCTGATATTTCACCAACATAACGGTAATCTCTATTTGCTTGTGTTGGTCTTTCGGCTACTGTTGGCTTATTAGTTACTGATGGCATATCAGCGTAACGATAGTCTCTGTTGGCTTGCGTCGGTCTTTCGGCTACTGCTGGTGCACCGTCAAGATAACGATAGTCTCTATTTGCCTGTGTTGGTCTTTCAGCAGTTTCCCAATATTTAGCATTAGCCGCCTGCCCAAAGGACACCAATAAAGCCAAAAGTGATAACGTTAGTACATACTTTTTCATAACAGACTCCCATCAGATTAACCAATCATCAGCAACGTTTTATTGTTTCTTATATTCCATAGTAGCATATATTATTGTTATTTGCTATGATTTTGTATGTATTTTGAAGTCATTTTTTATAGCCAAAAGACGGACAAAATTTGACATAATAAAAGTGATTGTGTTTTTTTGACATAAAAAAACCTGCCAATCTTGACAGGTTTTTTGTTGGGGGCAAATTACTGCTTGGTCCAACGTTCTTGGCTATGCTTGATGACTTCTTTGGCTTCTTCAATCCCAAAAAACCCTTGTACCACAGTAGTGCCTGCTTTTTTAAGATCTTTATAATGATTGAAATGAAACTCTAGCTGCTTGATAAGCTGGGCTGGCAAATCTTCCAAAGTCTTATAAGCATTGCCATTATTGCGGTCGTCTTCTGGCACAACGATGATTTTGTCGTCCACTTCGCCATCATCCACAAATTTCATCACGCCAAGCACACGAGCTTTTAAAAATACCCCCGTAGTCAAAGGCTGTTCGGTGATCACCAAAGCGTCAAGCTCGTCGCCATCTTCGTCCAAGGTTTGCGGAATAAAACCATAGTTGCAAGGCTTGGCAAAGATGGCAGGCTCAACACGATCCAGCTCAAAACACGCCAATTTGCGGTTCCATTCAATCTTGTGGTTGCTGCCTGTAGGAATTTCAATCACCACATTGATGATGCCGCCGTCCACATCGCCAGCGTCCAAAATTTGGTTAAAATCAGCCATAATAACTCCAAAAAAAAATTAATGAGCAAATAAAGACCGCATTGTAATATCAATCCGCTCTAAGTGCAATCTCCCCGTTATGACGTTTTTGAATATTATTGATAAATTTATGAATAAAATCGGGCACGTCTTGGTCGCCAAAACAGCCAAAACTGGTCAATTTCAGCATTTGCATACCCGCATAACCACACGGATTGATGGCGTTAAACGCACTTAAATCGTTGGTCAAATTCACCGCAATGCCATGATAGCTAAAGCCTTGCTTGATTTTAAATCCCAAAGACGCAATTTTGCCCAGCATATCGCCACCATGATTATAAATATACACCCCAGGGGCATCTTTGCGAGCTTTGGCAAAAAGCTCATCGGGCAGATACTCACCGATCACATCTTCAAGGGCTTGCTCGGCATGACTGACAAAATCTCGCACCCCCATAGACAACGCATTTAAATCAAACAGCCAATACACCACCAGTTGCCCCGTGCCATGCCAAGTTACTTGACCGCCCCTGTCGGTTTTGATGATGGGGGTGTTGGTTTTGTATAAAATATGCTCTTCTTTGCCGGCTTGCCCAAGGGTATAAACGTCTTGATGTTCCACCAGCCACAGCTCATCGGGGTGGGTAATGCCCCTTTTTTTGTCTTCAATACGGCTTAGCACCCGTTCAAACATGACATCATGTGTGGCGTTGTATTCGGCATTTGGGTGCACGGCGGTTACCAAATCTTGCCATTGTAATGACGATAAAGATAATTTGTCTAACTGTAAATTGCTCATGACGGCTACTTTTAAAAAAATCATTATTATAGCCCAAATTTTCGCCCAACCAAAGACCAAAAATTTCATCATGGTTTCACTAACCAAAAATGCACACAAAAGTCCATGCAATTTGGGCGGATTTTTTGTATGATAGGTGAAATTTTTTTAGGAAGACATCATGATAATTGATCACAGTCCCATCATTACTTCACTGCTTGACAATGATTTGTATAAATTCACCATGCTACAAGCCATGCTACACCAATTCCCCCAAACGCATGGCGTTTATCATTTTCGCTGCCGCAACCATCAAGCTGCCGCCTATCCTTTGGCTGACATCAAAGAAGATCTAGAAATCCAACTCAATCATTTGTGCCAATTAGAATTTCGTCAAGACGAATTGGATTATTTGCGATCGCTACGATTTATCAAATCAGATTTTGTGGATTATTTGGAATTATTCAAATTAAAACGTCGCTTTATTAAAGTTACCACCGAAAATGGGTTATTGTCCATTGAAATTGAAGGTCCAATGATTCAAGCGATGTTTTTTGAAATTTTTGTGCTTTGTATTGTCAGTGAATTATATTATCGCCGTCTTGATGACAAAAATGCACTCATTGAAGGACAAAAACGCCTTGACGAAAAAGCACAAATGCTCAAACATTATGAAATGCTACAACAAGCCGATGTTCACAATCCCCCCTTTACTGTGGCAGATTTTGGCACGCGCAGACGTTATTCTAAGGCGTGGCATTATCATGTGGTTGAAACACTGGCAAGCACTTCGCCGACCATTTTTCGTGGCACAAGCAACGTCTATCTTGCCAAAAAATTGGGACTAACCCCGATTGGCACGATGGCGCATGAATTTTTGCAAGCCTTCCAAGCTTTAGATGTCCGCCTAAGAGACTCTCAGCGTGCCGCCTTAGAAGCGTGGGTGCGTGAATACAGGGGTGATTTGGGGGTGGCACTGACTGATGTGGTGGGCATGGACGCATTTTTGCGGGATTTTGATTTGTATTTTGCCAAGTTGTTTGATGGGCTGCGTCATGACAGTGGTGACCCCTACGCTTGGGGTGATAAAGCCATTGCCCACTACCAAAAACTTAAAATTGACCCCAAAACCAAAAGCCTTACCTTTAGCGATGGGCTAACCCTACAAAAAGCGTGGGATTTGCACGAATATTTTAAAACCCGCATCAAAACTGGTTTTGGCATTGGCACAAATTTAACCAACGACATGGGCGTAACTCAGCTAAACATTGTGCTAAAATTGGTGGAATGTAACGGTCAGCCTGTCGCCAAACTTTCTGACAGCCCCGGCAAAGCAATGATTCATGACAATACTTATTTGGCGTATTTAAGACAGGTGTTTGATATTAAAGAATGATTAAAAAACCGCTTTTGGGTGGTTTATATAAAAGCATAAAACCATCAAAAAACTTGGATAAAACACGCCATCTAAAATGTTGTCTTATCCAAGTCTTCATGGTTTAAATAAACACATAAAATAAATTAAACCGCTGAAGTTTTTTATATTGGTCGCAACAATCCACGAAATGATTTTTAACTCATTTTAATAATCCAGATACATGAAAAAAATGATTAAATCTTAAAACAAAAAATTATCAAACATAAACCATTATGGTTTTGAGTGCATTTACTGTCTTTTAGATGTTAACATATTAATTGTTTGATAAATACCCATATTTTAGGCATAAAAAAGCGACCTTATTTTTAGTCGCTTTTTTGTTTATAAAACCTTAGTTTTTCGCCATCACTTCAGCCACACGAATGACTTGGGTGCTGTAGCCCATTTCATTATCGTACCAAACATAAAGGGTGGCACGTTTGTCGCTGGCGATGGTGGCTTTGGCATCAAAAATGGCAACTTTTTCAGAACCCACAAAGTCTGTAGAAACCGCTTCAGGGCTGTCTGAATAGTCAATTTGTTCTTGCCAAGTTTGGCTTTGTGATCGGGCTTTGATAAAGGCATTGACCGCTTCGGCTGAACCCACTTCTTTTTCAAAGTTTAGGTTTAAAATTGCAAGGCTGACATTGGGTGTTGGCACACGAATGGCATTGCCCGTCAATTTGCCTTTGAGTTCTGGCAAAGCCTTACCAACGGCAGACGCTGCCCCTGTGCTAGTCATCACCATGTTTAAGGGAGCAGCACGACCACGACGGTCGGATTTGTGATGGTTGTCCACCAAATTTTGGTCATTGGTAAAGGCGTGTACGGTTTCCATGTGTCCGTTAATGATGCCGTATTCATCATGCAACACTTTTAAGGTGGGGGTGATGGCGTTGGTGGTGCAGCTTGCCGCTGATACAATGGTGTCCGCTCCGATGGTGTCGTGGTTTACGCCATAGACCACGTTTTTGATGTCGCCTTTGGCAGGGGCGGTCAATAATACTTTTTTCACGCCTTTGCTTGCCAAATGTTTGCCCAAACCTGCTTCATCTTTCCATTTGCCTGTGTTGTCAATGACAATGGCGTTATCAATGCCATAAGCGGTATAATCAATCTCGCTTGGGTCAGACGCATAAATCACTTTGATAAAGCGACCATTGGCGACGATACCGTTATTTTCGCTGTCAATGCTGACACTGCCATCAAACCAGCCGTGCACACTATCACGCTCAAGCAGGCTAGCACGCTTAGCAAGGTCGCCTTCGCCGGCAGGACGTACCACGATGGCTTTTAGCTGTAAGCCCTTATCAGACGCAGGACGGCTCATCAATAAACGTGCCAAAATGCGACCAATGCGACCAAATCCATACAGTACCACATCGGTGCTAGGAACTTCTTCGCCACTGACAAAATCACTTGGGGTTTTGCCTGCTTTGACAGCTTGTCCCAAATCTAGCGTGGTATTTGCCACGTCCAAACCCTTAACCAAAGCAAGCGTATCCGCCACTTTGATGCCAGATTTATCATGTTTTGCCAAAATATCCGACACCGAAAGACTGATACGATCCCCAAAAAATAGGACGTTTACCGCACGAGCCGACAACGCCCCAAGTAGTGCCACAAGTTCAATGGCGGCTTTTTCGTCTGCTTGGCGACTGCTCAGATAGGTCTCATAAATATTAGTCATGACAATACCTTTTTCTTAATCAATGGAATAAACTTGCAAATAACCAAATGAATTGTAAAACAAAAGCCCCTACTTGACAAGGATAATCAATTTTAAAAATAGCGATATTTAGTTTAAAAATAAATTTAAAAAACCTTTTATCAGATTTCATTTTACCAAGCCGACACTTTAACGTATGTGCCATAGCCCATCAAAACCGTCATCGCAAGCCAAAACAGCAGTTTTAGCTGCGCCCACCAATCCCTATCCCATTGCCCACGAAGCAGACTGATGATGTCGGGCGTAAAACAAAATTTGACACAGTCCAAAAGCTCATACACATCATCAAACAGCCACCGATACAGCGCCCAAGCCGTAACCCCTGCCACCAAAACCGCCAGCAGTATTGCCATCATCTACTTATCCTTTATGTTGATAAATCCACGAATGCCACTGACACCCACCGCCCCATGCGCTTTTGCTTCCACCAAGTCAGAAGCCGACAGCCCACCCAATGCAATGACAGGCACGTTTAACTGCTTAGCAAGATTTTTTAGACCCGACCACCCCAAAGCAGGACTGTCAGGGTGCGTTTTTGTGGGCTTGACAGGTGAAACCAACGCCCCAAGTACAAGGCGCATTGTTGCCAAATGATTGACAAGTTTGGCTTCTTTTTCATCGTGCACACCCAGCAACAATGGCACATCTGACGGTAAGTTTGTCAGTTCGTTTTTGCTGACTTTTAATAGTTCGTCAGCGGTTAATTTAATACAAAAAATTTTTTCTTGTACGGCGGTTTGACTTGCCAAAAAATCCGATAACGTACTAATAAGTCGCACATCGGGGCGCAGTTTAGCCAAAGCATTAATTAGGTAAACAGACGTATCGTTATCACCTTTGGGACGCACATAAAATAACGCCCCTGTTGGCAGGCTGTTTTGGTAGGCGGTCAGCCACACATCAGCAGGATACTGCGCCACGCTTTGGCTAATGATGATGGGCGTGTTAAGTGTCAGCCATGACAAAATGGCACGATTGGCACGGGGGAAACGCTCTGGGTGTTTGACCGCCCAAAAACGGTCATAAAACGCCAATTTTTGCCCCAAAAGCCCAACATCTTGTGTTTGGTACTGGGCGTATTGCGCCTTTGTTAGTGCCACTTGATAAACGTGCAAACACACCGCTTTATCGCCATAATCATAAAAAATTCGCCCCAATTTCAAGGCAGTATTTGATGAAATGTCCAAACCGATTTCTTCGGCAACTTCACGATTTAGAGCCTGTATGGCGGTTTCGCCCTGCTCTATTTTACCCCCTACAAATTCTAATTTGCCGCCTTGATGTTGCTGTTTGTGCCTTGTTGCCAAAAGCAGCCCATCTTGATAAATCAATACCGCCACTGCCACAGGCGTAAAATTTGTTGGATTTGCCATCATAAAGCCACCATTAAAAAAAATTACAAATTTTGCTTGCAATTTTAGAAAAGTTTGTTATTATAAACACAAATGATAATTGTTCTTGTTTAATAACAACTATCATTACAAAGGCTTTTCAAAGCCATTTTCAGTTCAAGCCAAGCGACATGGGAAAATACCCATCACTCGCCCCAGTAAAGGAACACACCATGACAACAGCCGCAACCATCGTCCGTTATTTTAGCAACCGTGAAGCCCGTTTGCCCACTTTGCACTCACAAAATCTTTTTGCCCTGACCAAAGAAGTGCGTATTGAACACCAAGGCGAAGAGTACCGTTTGCGTTTGACCCGCAATAACCGCTTGATTTTAACCAAATAACTCTTAAATCACTCACCAACACTCAAAAACACCGCTGATTTTGGCGGTGTTTTTGCTATGGGCTACCAATTTTAAAATTTCCATTGATAAATCACGTCCACGCTCTTTTCTACCGCTTGCGCCGCCTCTATGTACAGACGACGTGTTAGCTGATAACGCATGGAAAGCATGGACTGAGCGGTAAACACACCCACACCATAACGAATGTACAAATCAGGAGTGATATAACCCGTAACGTTAATGTTGCCACCTGAAGCGTCCAGCGTCAAACTTTCTAGCCCCAATGCTTGTCCGATTTGGTTGGTTACCCCCCGAGTGCCCGCCAAACCAAGCGACAGCCCAGCGCCCGCCAACGAATCGGTAACTTTAGAACGAAATGCCTGTTCGGACGTTTGTGCGTCTTGCGACTCGTCAAGACGACCTGTAACAAGGGCATTCATCGCTTGCTGTTCGGTCAGTCCACCATCATTAAAGACGGTGATGTCGGGGTTGTTTGCCGTGCCTTTGATACGCAAACCCACCGTTGTGCCTTGAATGTCTTTTTCGCCTTCAATAGAAAGTCTAGGGTTTAACATATCGCCATTAAAACGAATTTGCGCATAATTAAGTTCAATGTTTTGACCAATGCCATCTACTTTGGTGCGTTCAGATACTTGAATCACACCCAAAGCCGTCATTGCCCCTTGTCCGCTTTGGGTAAGATGTAACGTGCCCGCCAAAGGCAAAGTAGCACCAAACCCACGAAACGACACATCACTGCCCAAATCTAGCCCAATGTCTGCGTTAATGCTCCACGGCGCTGACACCGCCAAAATCTGTGCCACATTACCCGTCAAACGTCTGTCAATCACCGACACATCGGCGGATTTGGCTACGATGTCTGCACTGGATTTGGGTGGGCGTATGGTGGCACTTGGCACGATGACCACACCTTGTACATTGACATACTGCTGCAACGGACGAATGATAACTTCCAAATCTGGATTAAATTCTGCGGTAATAAGCGGTGGGGAGTTGATGGTCAGCTTATCGCCTTTGATCCCAAATTTGGCTTGCAGGGTGTTTTGCCAATCAATCTGTCCTGTCAGCTCGCCTTTGCCACTGCCACCTTGAAACTCTCCCGTCAGCGCAGCTGTCGTTCCCCGAATGGCAACATCTGCATTGATGTTGCTTAGCATCATTGGCACACCCACCACCGCAACTTGACCGTCTGTCAAATTGGCATTACCATAAAATAAAGGTTTTTTGAGTGTGCCACCCACGCCCCCTGCAAGGCTTACTGTGCCTGTCAAGGTTTGTAAATTACTCACAAAAGGACGCAGCACCGCAAGATTGACATCGTTAATCGCCATTGCCCCAGAAATGGGATAACCTGCCTTGTAGGGATCAATGATGACATCTACATAGCCCTTACCTGCCGTTCCTTCAATGTCGGTACGAAGTTTTAGCCCTGCCACCACCGTTTGGGCGATGACTGACGCTCGTTTATAGGGCATTTCTACATAACCTGTATCGTCTTGAGTAACACCAACTCGCCCATTATCCGAATACAGCACCGCACTGACCGTAGGACGTACACCCGCCTGCCAAAACGCTTGCACTTTGCCATTTAGAACCGACCGCCAAACAATGTCGCTTGGCAGTACCGATGACAGCACCGACGTGTCCAAATTTTGTACCACCAAATCCACGTTACCCGATGTGGAGGTATAATTCAACGTCTTTTGCAAACATAAAGAGCCCAGATTGTCGCCAACATTACGCCCTGTATGCCAACAATGGGGGGCAATTTGGATACCGCCATTACTAACTGTATAACCAAACTGGGTTGGCTGTCTTTGTGATAACAGTCCAAATGGCGTTTGCACCAAACCGTCTTGTAATACCCCTTGGTAGCGACTATAAGACTTATCTAACCCCCCATCAACACGAAACTGTGTAGCGACACTGGCACTTTTACTGGCGACCGACAAACGATGATTTTCTTGAGTACCAAAAAAATCAATGCGTGCTGACTGCACCACTTTACCCAGTGCAATGATGTTTTTGGCTTCTATCAATAATTGACTGGGCGAACGAGCCAAATTTTCTACCTTACCCAAGGCGGATAATTGTTGCACGATGATGTCGGCTGTTCTTATGTCTTGGGCGTTTAAATCAATATACAAAGTCGGTAAGGCATTACTGTCATTGACCAGCACCACACCGCCTTTGATTGTGCCTTGAGCGGCAGGAAGCAACTGGCTTAAATCGGTGATGTCGGCGGTGGTGGTCAGATTTTTTTCTGTGCCATTCATGGTCAGCACATTTGTACCCAAACGCAAGGTCAGGTTATCAGCATTTAGCGCTTG
>JBHAZZ010000049.1:0-3085 GCA_041781275.1 Moraxella sp. | reverse complement strand
TTGATGGCAGGTAGGTAGCCTTGCGCCATGATGGGCAAAGTTTGCATTTGGGTCAGCATTTCAAGCGTTGAACCAATGTTTGGGCTGTCCGCCGTCAAACGAAAGATCCCCATACCACCCATGCCGTCAAGGGGTTTGACAATCACGTCTTGATGTTCTTGGATAAACTGGTGAATGTGCGACTGTTTGGCGGTAACGATGGTTGGACTCATGTACTGGCTAAACCAAGTGGCAAACAGTTTTTCGTTACAATCCCGAATGGAGCTTGGGTCGTTGATGACCAAAACGCCTGCGTCTTTGGCTTTATCTAGTAAGTATGTTGCATAGACAAAGTTCATGTCAAAGGGCGGATCTTTACGCATTAAGATGACATCAAAGTCGGTCGCCTGATATGTGTTTTTTGGGTCAAGTTCATAAAACTTTTGTGGGTCTTTAAAGACTTTGGTGGCTTGGGCGTCAATGTGTAATTTACCCAAATTCAGCCACAAATCATGAATGCCACAAGTATAAAGCCCATGCCCTTTATCAAAAATCGCCCACATCATAGCAAGCGTGGAATCTTTTTTATAATTTATCGTGGCAATGTCGTCCATGACGATGAGAAAATTTAGCTTTTTCATAATCAGCCTTATAAAATGGTTATGGTAAATAAATGCGGTCGCTTAAAACCCCATTTTCGCCAAACTGGGCGAGTGTGCCGTGAAGGTCTAACCACAGTTTGGTGTTTTTGTTTGGGCTATTTAAATCATAACCCACCCAAGTTAATACGCCCGACAAGTCTTGCAATTTACCGTCTGCCACTGCCGTCAGTTCAAATTCAAACGCCACACCTACCCCTATCACAGTAACCTGATTGGGGTCATCGTCTTGTTTGATGGCTCGTGTCAGCCAATCGGGATCGCTGATAACACAAAATCTGTGTATCGTTAAGTCAGCCACCCACTCTGCAAGCATTTCTTGCGTCCGCTGACGAATGTCCACATAAGGTTCTTTTGTCAGCCACATCAGCATATGTTTGGTGCTGTCTAGCCTGTCAAAATTATCCACCTTAAACTCCGTAAGTTGCACGGTATTCTAGCATTTTGGACAAATGCTCACTTTCGCCTTTTGCTTTGACAAACTCAATGATGTCATCAATGTCCACCAGCGAATACACTGGCACACCAAAATCATCACGGATTTGCTGAACGGCGCTACGCTCATCTTGTCCTTTTTCTTTGCGATCAAGGGCGATGACAATCCCTGCAAGGCTTGCCCCTGCGTTTTGTAAAATCCCCACCACTTCACGCACCGCTGTGCCTGCGGTCATGACATCATCAATCACCCAAACTGCTTTGCCCGTCAAATCAGCACCAACCAAATTACCGCCTTCGCCGTGCGTTTTGGCTTCTTTGCGGTTATAGCCCCAATCTATGTCTTTATCATAATGTTGCCATAGGGCTTGAGCGGTCGCCGCCACAAAAGGAATGCCTTTGTACGCCGCCCCAAAAATGGCGGTGTTTTGGGTGCTGGTGATTTGACTTGAGAGTACATCAGCATAGCCACTTGCCAACATACTAAGCGCCTTGCCTGATGACAAAAGCCCCGCATTAAAAAAATAAGGACTAATCCGACCTGACTTTAAGGTAAATTCACCGAATTTTAATACTTGATAATCAAGCAATAATTGAATGAACTCATTTTTATTAAAGGTTGCCATACACACTCCATCACATTTTGGGTCGCAAAATCAAAATGCTTATTCTACTCTTTTTTTGGTTAAATTTCTTGCTTAATTTGGACAAGCCAAACATTATTCACACAATTTACAATCTGGCAAACATAAGTAATATTTCTATTGCGTTATGGCAATTACATCATAAAAACAGCAGCTACCCATGTTAATTTTTATGACGGCAAATAAAAAGCCCAATCCATGACAGACTGAGCTTTTTTATTAGCGTTTGGCTTTTGCTTACTGAGCGGCAGCGGCTTGAGCGGCAGCAACTTCGGCGGCGAAGTCTTCTTGCTTTTTCTCAATGCCTTCGCCCACTTCTAGGCGTTTGAAGCTAACAACGGTTGCACCTTCGGCTTTTAGGACATCGCCAACTTTTTTGTCATTGTCCATGACATAAGGTTGGTTTACCAAAGTTACTTCGTTTAGGTATTTTTGTAGTCCGCCTGTGATCATTTTTTCTACCACAGCTTCTGGCTTGCCTGATTCTTTGGCTTTGGCTTCAATGATGTCTTTTTCACGAGCCAAAACATCGGCAGGTACTTGAGTTTCATCAACAGCGATAGGGTTAAACGCCGCCACTTGCATGGCAACTGCTTTGCCCACTTCTTCGTTACCGCCTTCATAAGCAACCACCACACCGATACGCAGACCATGACGGTAAGCTGCTAGGTTTGCCCCTTCGATCACTTCAGCACGGCGTACTTGAATGTTTTCGCCGATTTTTTGAACCAAGGCGATACGAGCTTCTTCAACGCTTACGCCATCTTCATAAGCAAGAGCAGAAATTGCGGCAACGTCTGTGGTGTTGTTGTCTAGCGCAAGCTGTGCTACTTTTTCGGCAAATACAGTAAAGTTTTCGTCTTTGGCAACGAAGTCAGTTTGGCAGTTTACTTCTAATAGTAATGCTTTGCCTTCGCCTTGAACGATGATGATGGCACCGTCAGCGGCGATGTTGCCTGCTTTTTTGGCGGCTTTGGCTTGACCTGATTTGCGTAGGTTATCAATGGCAAGCTCGATATCGCCATTGGCTTCTTCTAGGGCTTTTTTGCATTCCATCATACCAAGACCAGTACGATCACGCAGTTCTTTAACAAGTTTTGCAGAAATTTGAGTCATAACATTACCTATAATGTTTTAAATAATGAATTAAAAGGGCATGACACCGCAACGATACGCATCATGCCCCTTTTTATAAATAGGAAACCCTATTATTCAGCGGTTTCAGCGTTTTGAACGTCTTGTGCTTTGCCGTGTTGAGCTTTGGCGTATTCTTTGCCTGCGATGATGGCATCAGCCATAGCGGTGGCATATAGGCTAACTGCACGGATAGCGTCGTCGTTGGCAGCAATCACATAAACCACGTCATCA
>JBHAZZ010000048.1:0-10264 GCA_041781275.1 Moraxella sp. | reverse complement strand
CCTGTAGAGCGTTATGTACACCCTGATGAATTTGCCCGCTATACCGAATACGGCAAAAAATTGGGCTTTTTTAACATCTGGGCAAATCCGATGGTACGCTCTAGCTACTTTGCCGACCGCCAATACTACGGCGAAGAGTGTCCGCCTGTGGTTCGCAGCACTAAGGCGTTGGCTGAAGAAAAGCTTGCCAAGGCAGAGCGTGGTGAAACCAGTGGGTGTTTTTAAACAACTAATTTACATTTATTAAAAAAATGAGCGTAAATCTTGTTAAAAATTTACGCTCATGGATATAAAAGATTGTTAGGTATATATTGTACACCGTTTTAATATTATATTCTAAATGATATATTTTATAAACAAGCCCATTTAAGTAAGCATTTGTAGTTATGATTAAAAAATTTATTAGCACTTTTGTTATCAGTGTATTATTAATACAATCCGCTTACGCTTTATCCATATCAAAGTATGACCCAAATTGTCGTCTTGTTACGATGTATATCCCTATTAGTGATAGAACTTCCAGTGAACTTATGCAAATGTTGCAAGATGAATTTAATAAAATTGACAATACATGCAATAATAGTAGTATGGTGTATGATACAAGAATGCACATACTTATTGTTGCCACCTTGCCCAGCAACTCTAAATATATCACAGAATTTATTCAAAAAACTGATAAGGAACTTAATGATAATGACAATTCAGAAAGTGTCAATAATGAAAAACCAACCCATTTTGATGATAAGGCGGGCGATGAAGCCACCTATCAACCTTGATAAGAATAATTTGGCATAATTCCCTAAAATTTGTATAATAATAAAAAACATTTAGCATTCCCGCCATGAGCCAGCCCAACTTTGTTATCCTATCATCTAATCAAATCCACCGCCTACATCACACATTTTTTGTGCCAACAGGCAAAATCATCGCCACTTTGCTGATTGTGCATGGCATGAGTGAACACAGTGGACGTTATGCCAAATTTGCTCAATTTTTGGCTCATCATGGTGTATTGGTTTTGACTTACGATCAGCTTGGACACGGTCAAACCGTCAAAGACAAATATGAACTGGGTTTTATTGACGAAAAACACCCCGTACAAGCCCTTTGTAAAGACGTTGTTGTTACCGCAGACGCCCTAAAAGCCAAAGCCGTAGAATTGGGCGCTCATGACCTTCCCCCATTTTATCATGGGACATTCTATGGGATCATTTGTGGTACGCACCGTACTGGCTCATCACGCCAAAAGCTTTACTGGCGCTATCTTGATGGGAACGGGCAACAGTTTTGGTGTTCTAAACCGCATGGCATTATCAAGTTTTGGGGTGCTGAATTTTTTAAATGCCAAAAAAACCAATTTTGGCTTTGCCGGTGCACTAAATCAATATTTGTTAAATCAAATTCGTTCACCGATTTGGGCATCGCCTTTTGCGTGGCTGTCCGAAAATCAAGACAACATCAAAGCCTTTGAAGCCGATCCTTTGTGTGGTTTTGCTTTTACTAATAATGGTTTTTTGGCACTACAAGGCTTAATTCGTAGGGCGTGCGCTGATAGTTGGCATGGGTTTATGAGTGATGATTATCCTTTGCTGATTGTCAGTGGTAAAGACGATCCTGTCGGACACATGGGTCAAGACATTGAACACTTAACCCATCAACTACAAAAAGCAGGCAAAACCAACATCACGGTACATTTGTATCCTAATATGCGCCATGAACCTTTACAAGAAAATCGTGCCGATATGGTCTATCAGGACATCTTGCGTTGGCTTGATAGCAATATTACTTAAGCTTTTTGGTAAAGTTATTAATCCCATTCGTTATTTTTAATTTAGTTTTCATTCATTCACTAAGGAATATTTATGAGTCATCTTGCTTCTTTGATTGAACAAGCCTTTGAAGATCGTGCCAATTTATCCGCCACAAATTGCCCTGACGACATTCGTCAAGCGGTCAATGAAGCCCTAGCAGGACTGGATAACGGCACATTGCGTGTCGCCCAAAAACAAGACGGTGATTGGGTGGTGAATCAATGGCTAAAAAAAGCGGTACTGCTTTCTTTTAAATTAAACGACAACAAACCCATTGAATCTTGCGATTTGCGTTTTTATGACAAAGTAGAAACCAAATTCACCAACTGGAGCGAAGAACAATTCAAAGCAGCCGGCATTCGTGTCGTGCCACCAGCGGTCGCCCGCAAAGGTTCGTTCATCGCCAAAAACACCATTTTGATGCCTTCTTATGTCAATATCGGCGCTTATGTGGACGAAGGCACGATGGTGGACACTTGGGCAACGGTCGGATCGTGCGCCCAAATCGGCAAAAACGTCCATTTATCGGGTGGCGTGGGTATTGGCGGCGTACTTGAGCCATTACAAGCCAACCCCACCATCATTGAAGACAACTGCTTTATCGGGGCAAGAAGTGAAATCGTAGAAGGGGTCATCGTAGAAGAAGGCTCGGTCATTTCCATGGGCGTGTATATCGGGCAGTCCACCAAAATCTACGACCGCACCACAGGCGAAATCATTTATGGTCGTGTGCCAAAAGGTTCGGTGGTGGTTTCAGGTAGCCTACCCAGCAAAGATGGCAGCCACAGCCTATACTGCGCCGTGATCGTCAAAAAAGTGGACGCTCAAACCCGTGCCAAAACCAGCATTAACGATCTGTTGCGTGCAGACTAAATCCACCAAAGCGTTGATCCCGTCCGATCAACGCTTTATTTTTGATTGACAGGTGATTTGATGAAAAAAGACCGTATGTTAATGGCGGTGTTTTGCGCTTTTGGCTTGACAGCGTGTGCCACCGCCCAAAAAAGCCCCATACATTTAAGCAATCCCGCCAGTGAGTTTTGTGTAGAAGTCGGTGGCGAAAGCGTGCGCAAAACAGACACAAATGGCAAGGAATACGGCGTGTGCCGTTTTGCAGATGGCAACGAAATGGAAGAATGGGAATTTTACCGCAAATCGGCAGCCATCATCATCAGCGGCGATACCATCAAGCGCTAAACCAAGCCCATATCAATATGAATAGCCACAAAACTTATAATTTACCCCCAATTTTTCATATTGTCCTAATGTCGGGACTGATGTTATTTATTGGGGTAAATATTTTTATGCCTTTCTTACCTTGGCTGATTTTGCCGTCTTTGGCGGTATTGATTGCTTTGTCCATTTATCATCTTTTAAAAAGTAAATATAAATTACCCATCATTGGCATATTATCTACAGTATTTTTAGTATTACTGTTTCGTTATGTCATTAGCCCTTATTATCAATTTCAACAAGACGATTTTTTATATCACAAAATGGGTAAAATGTGTGGCAATGAACGCTCCCCCAATGCCAGTGATTTTATCGTCTGCGATGTTGCATTTTGCACCGTTAAAGACAATATCATTGATCTGGGTCATCATGGGCGTGATGACAAACCCCTAAAAGGCGAAATCGTCAAACGTGAATGGCGAATGGTTGATGAAGTGGTACACATTAAGTTTTATCCTTATGAACAAATCAACACTTATTGCCTAAAATAAAAAACCACAAACATCTTTGTGGCTTTTTCATCACGATTCATCATTAACGATCACGGCGTTTATAAATGACTTTGCCTGTTTTTGCGTTGATTTTCACGTCATATTCGGCACGCCCTGCAACCACTTCCACATCATAAGTTGCCCCATAACCGTCATCATTACTATCAAAATCAATGCTTTTGACACGACTGCCTTTGATTTGCGCACGGGCAATTTGTCCTGCTTTTTGGCGAGAGATGTATTTTTGGCTGGCTTGTTTAGACGTTTTGTAAGTTGCCTTTTGGCTACTGCGTGGGCGATAATCATCGTCGTCATAGTCATCGTCCGCCAACGCATTTGGGGCATATAACGTCATCACCAATAAAGCAGGCAAACTGATAATTTTTAGCCAATGTGTTGTCATCATCGCTTTACTCCAAAAAATTTAATCAAGCTATTTTAACAAACAAAACTTAGCAGAATCTTAGCAAATCTTTTAAAAAACAAATTTGGTGTGTCGTTATCATGTTTTGGCTCATCGCACAGTGATTATAGACTTGCCATTTGGCTAATAATCATGTCATACGCCAATTTTTCTTGGATATTTTGCCCAAGCGACAAAGCGACATCATCAAGCGTTTGTATGAATGTTTCCACGCTTTGCAAAGAAATGGGGGGAGTTTGCGCCAACAAAGTCGCCACGTCCAAATCATCATGCAAACTGGGCAGCCCCAAATACACCCGCACCACATCTGCGATCATCAAACGGCTTAAGGTCAAAAATTCATCAAGTGGCACTGTTTTTTGCCAATAATCACTGGCAAGAACGGGCAAACGAATCCCCAGACGCAGCGCAGTTAAGGTTTTGATCCACAGTTCACGCTGGGAAAACCACGCTTGATTTGGCAAATCACACGCCAAAAGCACCGCCCCATCGGTCAAATTCAGCAGCATGGACGCATGAGGTATGTGCTGTGGGGGCAAATGTGCTGTTAGATAGGTCAGCGCCACATCACGATCGATTTTTGCCAAAGGTAAGGTTTGCACACGGCTTTTGATGGTGGGTAAAAGACGGCTTGGACTATCACTTATCAGTAACAAATGTACGCCAAAACGTGGCTCTTCCAAAGTTTTTAGTAAGGCATTGGACGCTCCAAGCGTCAGCGTGTCGGCATTGTCCAGCACAATCAGTCGCACGCCATGACCTTTGGTGTGGCTGTATTCTTGTAGCGTACGCACGTCATCAATTTTGATGTGTTCATCGGTTTGTGTCTGCACGCCAAGCATACTACCAAGGGGCAAAACCATCAAATCAGGGTGCGTTCCCGCCTTCAGCCAAGTACAGCTTGCGCACCGCTGACACGCCCCTTGGGGGGTTTTGTCTTCACACAAAAGCCACGCCACCAGTCGCCAAACGAAAGCACGCTTACCAATCCCCAAAGCACCACTTGCCAAAAGCGCATGGGGCAATTTGTCCGCATAAAACTGCCCCGTCAGTTGATCCCACGCTTTTTGTTGCCAAGGTAATAAAGGGGCAAAATAAAGCGACGTTTCTTCTGGTGCGTATTCGTTCTCCAAAGTCATGATTTAATAGGACAAAAATTCATCAATGGGCATTTGGTTCAGTCTTGCCAAATCTTCGGGCGTATCCACCCCCAGCGGCAAACTCAGCCTTGCCACGTCAATGGCGATACGCTCGCCCTGCTCCAAAATGCGCAGCTGCTCAAGGCTTTCTAGGCTTTCTAAGGTGCCCATTTTCCAAGTGGCGAACGCCTTTAATAGTCCCACCCGATAGGCGTACAGCCCCAAATGACGAAACGCATTTTTTGGGACAGTGCCCAGCTCACCTTTTAGATGACCATCTCGGTCAAAAGGCATGGGGCTGCGGCTAAAATACAAGGCGTGATTGTGTGCGTCTTTGACCACTTTGACCACCGATGATTTATTAAAATCTTCAAAATTATCAATGGGTTCACATAAAGTCGCCATCACACAGTCCGTCTTTGCAAGCAGCAAATCTTTGACTTGTTCCAACAGCACAGGCGGCACCAAAGGCTCATCGCCTTGCATATTAATGACGATGTCATCATCTGCCATATTCAATAGCCCTGCCACTTCGCCCAGTCTGTCCGTCCCTGACGCATGATCGCCCGTCATCACCACAGGCACGGACGCTTCTTTACACACCGCAAAAATCCGCTCATCATCGGTCGCCACACATACGCTGTCAGCAAAACTTGCTTTGAGCGCTTTTTGGGCTGTCCATAAAATCATCGGTTTGCCATGAATTTGCAAAAGCGGCTTGGCAGACAAGCGTGTGGATTTGTAACGGGCAGGGATAACGATATGAACCTTAGGCATGGCAGCTCCTTGGCAAAATATGAAAAGTGGTTAAAAGTTCGTCCATTGTATCATAAACGCCTTGCGAAAGTTTGGCTTGTACTGGCAGCACCCAAATACGCTCAAAAATCTGATGGGGGGCGTTTTGGTATAACACTCGCAATTTTACGGCGTCTTTGGCGGTGGTGATGATGGGATATTTCGTCAAAGGGGTCAAATCGTCCAAGACAAACGCATGATGATCATCAAAGGGTTTTTGTATGACTTCAAAGCCCAAGCCTTGTAAGGTGTTAAAAAACCGCTTGGGATAGCCAATGCCACTTAACGCATACACAGTTTGCGATGGCTTAGGGGGCTGGGCGGTATTACCCAATAAAGAAACCAAATCATCAGGCACAAGGCACATCTGATTTTCACCCGCCATAAACGCATGATCATGATAAATCACCACCGCATTTTGTAGGCGGCTGACAGGCTCACGCAAAAACCCTTGTGGCAGAAGTTTACCATTACCAAAACCCCGCTGTCTGTCCACCACTATCCATTCTGCGTCTCGTTTTAGGGCATAATGTTGCAGTCCGTCATCGCTGATGATGAGCGATGTTTGTGGATAATTTTTTATCAAAAGATCAATGGCTTGTCCACGATTTGAACCCACCGCCATGGGTACGCCCGTACTTTGAACAATCAAACACGGCTCATCACCTGCTTGACTTGGGGTGCTGTCTTTGGTTACCAGTGCGGCAGTGCTTTGGCTACGTCCATAACCCCGACTGATGACCGCCACCGCAATATCTTTGCTTTGTAAGTATTTTACCAAGGCAATGATTAATGGCGTTTTGCCGCTGCCGCCCACCGTAATATTACCAATGATCAGTACAGGCACAGGCGCTTGATAACTGGGCAGTACGCCTTTTTGGTACATCAATTTGCGCATACCACTGACCGCCCCATACAACGCCGACAAAGGTGCCAAAACTTTTAATGCAGGGGAATTGGTTTGCCATGCTTTGGTGATAAGCTGTTCAGGCGTTGCCATGTTAATTTCCTAACTCGTCTTCAAAGGTGCGTTCGTACATGGTTTTATATATGCCGTTTTTGGCTAATAATTCATCATGTGTCCCCATCTCTACGATTCGCCCTGCGTCAAGCACCACAATGCGATCGGCGTTTTCAATGGTGGACAAACGGTGAGCAATGACAAGCGTGGTGCGCCCCTGCATGACGGTTTCTAGGGCTTTTTGGATATAATGTTCTGATTCATTATCCAGCGCTGATGTGGCTTCGTCCAAAATCAAAATGGGCGCATCTTTTAATAACGCACGAGCAATAGACAGTCTTTGTCTTTGACCGCCCGACAGCTGCAAGCCGTCCGCCCCAATAAAACTGTCATACCCTTTGGGTAATTTTTCAATAAAATCATGAGCATACGCCATTTTTGATGCATGAATGATTTCATCACGGCTTTTGCCAGACAGTGCTCCGTAGGCGATGTTGTGCGCCACCGTATCCAAAAACAGCGTTACTTGCTGATTAACCATGGCTATCTGCTGTCGCAAACTGTCAAGCCTAATGTCATCAATGGCAAGTCCGTCTATTTTGACTTGACCTTTGGTTGGGGTCAAAGCACGGGTAAGCAGATTGACCAGCGTGGTTTTGCCACTGCCTGAACGCCCCACAATCGCCACCGTCTCCCCTGCTTTGATGTCCAAACTAAAGCCATCAAGGGCGGTTGCACCCCCATCATACGTCAAACTGACATTATCAAAACTGATGTTGCCTTTGATGACGGGCGTTTGTTTGCCTGTGTCTTTTTCTTCGGGGGTTTCTAGCAAAGTAAAAATAGACACCCCTGCGGCAATGCCACGCTGCAATTTTTGATTGACATCGGTCAGCGCTTTGACAGGACGAGCCAACAGCCCCGCCGCCACCAAATACGCCGCAAATTCACCCGCCGTCGTTTGCCCAAGCACTTCAGGACGCAAAGACAGCCAAATGACAAAGCACATACCTATCGCCATAAATAACTGAATCAACGGGGTATTAATCGCCGCATAAATGGTGATTTTCATGCTTTTGTTGAGATTGTCTTTGGACGCTTGATTGAATCTTTGGGCTTCATAAGGTTGTCCGCCGTAGTTTTTGACCACTTGATAGCCTGTTACGGCTTCGTTGGTGATGTGGCTGACTGTGGACATGGACTCTTGGATACCCATAGACAGTTTGGCAAATTTTTTAGAAACTCGCTTAATGAGCCAAAAAATCGGCGGCACGACCGTCAAAAGCACCAAAGTCAATCGCCAGTTGGTATAAAATAAATAACCAAACAAAGCAATCACCGTCATGCCATCTTTGATAAGCGTGGTCAAAGATTCGGTGGTGGCGGCGGTAACTTGCTCCACATCAAAGATAAGCTTACTGGAGATGGTGCCTGCGGGGGTATTTAAATAAAAGGCACTGGGCAGTTTTAACAGTTTTTGGAACACTTCCACCCGCAGCTCATAAACCAATGAACGAGCCATCAGTGCAGAATAATAGCCCCCCAAAAACGACCCCACACCCCGACAAACAAACAATAAAATCACCAAAAAAGGAAACCAAAATTTGCGGTAGCGATCGTCGTCATTGATGGCGTCAATGATGTATTCAAAAAGTTTGGCGCTGGCAACTTCTGATCCTGCACCGATGGCAAAACCAATAATCACCAAAATAAATGCCCACCAATAGGGCTTTAGGTAGGCAATTAAGCGTAAAAAGACCGCCGTTTTGTCATTGACATCAAAAGGCTGAACGGTTTTTGTGTGATTGGGCATACAGTTTCTTATGATTTAGAATTAAGGGGCTATTTTACCCCAAAAGTTCTAATTTTTGCGATTATTTGCAGGTATGACGGTACTAATATTTAAATTTAAAAAGCCCATTTTACCTGCCACGTCCATCACACGCACCACGGATTGATGTGATGCGTCAGCGTCGGCGGCGATGACAAACAGTTGTTTGCGGTTAGATCCTGCTTCTTTTTGTAGCATATTGATGAGTTCCGCTTCGGTGTTGCTGGCTAAGGCAATGCCATTGACCAAATAACTGCCGTCTTTTTGTACCGCCACTTCCACTTGTTTGCCTTCATCAGCCACCGCCACGCCTTCGGCTTCAGGCAGCACAATATTAATGCGGCTAAAATGGTTAAATGTGGTGGCAAGCAGCAAAAAGACAATCAAAAACAGCAAACAGTCAATCATCGGGGTCAGATTGATTTCTAGTGGCTCTACCGTTGGTTTTCTAAAACGCATATCGCCCCCTAGTAATACATCTGTTCGGCATGGGTGTTTGCAGTTTGCGGCGCTGATTGGGGTTTTGCTTGTCCCATCAAATGATAATCATACAATTCTTGCACCAAAAGCCCTGCTTCGGTTTCAAATTTGGCGTTAATGTCCACCACACGTCTTTGAAAATAACGATAAGCCACCAATGCAGGAATCGCCACAAACATACCGCCTGCGGTGGTAATCAGCGCTTGCGATACGCCACTGGCAAGCATGGCAGGGTCTTGGGCAAGCCCGTCAGTTACCGCCAAAAAGGACGTGATGATCCCAAGCACCGTACCAAGTAGCCCCAAAAGTGGCGTAATCGCTCCGATGGTGCCTAGCATATTGATGTTTTTTTCTAGGGCGTGGATTTGTACACTGGCACGGTTTTGCATATGCATGGTCATAGACTCAAGCCCATGCTGACGATGAAGCAGCCCCGTTGCCAAAATATCCCCCAAAGCAGACTCTTCTTTGATTTGCAATAATTGACTTCTGGCAATGTCGCCTGATTTTTGTAATTGCCCTAGCAGCTCTTCACGCAAGCCTTCTGGTGCAACCAAAGAAAATCTCAGCTGTTTGGCACGCTCCAACACAATCACCAACGCCACCACCGAACACAACACGATCGGCAGCATAAGCCAACCACCTGCTTTTACCAGCTCCCACATAATTCTTACACTCTTTAAAAATTAAAATCAAAATCAACATGAGCAATTTGTCAATGGCTATCAATGACCATTACCCCAACAAAATGTTGCAAAAAGTATGCCATTTAACCATAAATCGCCAAAATTACACCGTTAATCCTGAATGCCAAGCTGTCCCAAAAGCTCGTTGAGTTCATCAAGGCTATAAAATAAAATTTCCATGCTGCCCTTGCCGTCTTTATGCTGTTTGACTTTGACGCTTGCCCCCAATCTGTCAGAAAGCTTTTGACTTAGCGATTCATTAATGCCTTTATTGGGGTCTAAAGCTTTAGTACTTTCGGGGTTTAAGATGGATTTGATGAGTTTTTCGGCTTCTCGCACCGTCATGTCGCCTTGAACCACTTTTTGGGCGATGATGGGTTGCTGTTTGGGCGATAACGCAAGCAAAGCTCTGG
>JBHAZZ010000047.1:0-28177 GCA_041781275.1 Moraxella sp. | reverse complement strand
CCATTGGGTTCAAGATGTCGCCCATGATCAAACCAAACACAGCAGGAATCTTATCAAAGTTAAACAAAATGATAAGTACCGCCATAATGATGTAGCCCAATGCCATAAAGGGAACAATAAACTCAGCCACACGAGCGATACGTTTGATACCACCAAAGATGATAAGACCAAGCAGCACAACCACAATCAAGGTAACAATCAAGGTATTTGTGCCCACATTACCAAAAGCAGTATCCACCATAGAGCCTTCGCCAATGATGCCTGTTACTGCTTTGACAACGCCGTTGGATTGCACCCCCGGCAGGAACAAACCACACGCCAACACAAACGAGATGGCAACCAATATACCGTATGCTTTACCAAAGCCACCACCAAAGAATTTTTCAAAGTAGTAGGCAGGGCCACCACGGTATTGACCTTTGTCATTGACTTTATAGATTTGACCTAGGGTAGATTCCACATAGGCGGTAGAAGCACCCAAAAATGCCATCACCCACATCCAAAACACCGCCCCTGGGCCGCCAAAGCCGATGGCTGCCGCCACCCCTGCGATGTTACCCATACCAACACGACCAGACAGTGCCACCACAAGCGCCTGAAACGAGCTGATACCTTCGGGGGAGTCATTGCGGGCAAATAATAGACTTATCATTTCTTTGAAATGTCTAATCTGCATAAAGCGAGTTAGGACAGAAAAGAACAATCCTGTTGCCAAACATAGCCAAACCAGCCACTGACTCCAAATGATGTCATTTAGGTCACTGATAAAATTTTCCATAAACATATCCTTTATTTGCATTTTGCACAAAAATGCACTTAAGTTCAATCAGATTACACAAAGATTATCCAAAATGATAGAAAAACCTTAATAATCAATCCATTTGTACCAAGTGGCATCATAAACGCAACTCATTTTTTATCATGGCTGACATCAGCACAACTTGGATTGTTGCAATTTGCCATAAAATCGCCATAAAAGCTAGTAAAAAATGCAAAAATTCTGTAATTTTTATTAAAAACGATAAATAACTGGGAGATTTATCAGTAAAATCCATTGAAAATTGTTAATGTTTAGCAAGATTGCTTAAGCTGTTATTGAGTAACAATTAACCTTTGTACCATTACCACTCAGAACATAAAGCCATTTGCAAACATTGACTGTTATTTTGTCATGATTTGTAATCAATGATTGCAATATTTTGCTAAAGTCGTTATGGTATCAATCATAAATACTAATATTTTACGTGAGGTTTTTGATGAAAAAGCAAACTAAAAACAAACTGATGGCAGGGGCGGTATTGGCGCTCACGCTCAACCTAAGTGGCTGCGGTTATAACGCCCTACAAGCCCAAGACGAACAAGTCAATGCAGGTTGGTCAGAAGTCGTCAACCAATATCAGCGCCGTGCCGACCTTGTGCCAAACCTTGTAGCGGTGGTAGAACGTTACGCTCAGCACGAAAAAGACGTATTTACCCAAGTGGCACAGGCAAGATCAGCGGCAGGCAGCGTTCAGCTTACCCCCGAAGCTTTAAGCGACCCTGAAGCCATGAAAAAATACCAAGAAGCCCAAGCGCAAATGACTTCTGCCCTATCTCGCCTGATGATGGTGTCCGAGCAGTACCCCGCCCTAAAAGCCGACACCATGTTCCAAGATTTACAAGCCCAATTAGAAGGCACCGAAAACCGCATTACCGTGGCTCGCAACAACTACATCAAAGACGTACAAACCTACAATACCACCGTACGTCAGTTTCCGACCAACATCACCGCCAAAATCTTTGGTCTTAAACCCAAGGCCAACTTTAGCGTAGAAAACGAAAAAAGCATTTCTACCGCCCCAACCGTAAATTTTGGCAATAACGCAAATTCAGGTGCTGCCAACAGTGCCAGTGCTAGCGCCAGTGCCAATACAGGCAGTGCCAGCGCCAACTAATCTACGGTAGGGCTTTATGAAAACACTTTGCCACCAATTATGTATGCGCCTGACGGCTTGGCTTTTGTTTGGCATGATGGGTTTATTGCTGATACTTAGCTTTAGCACCAGCGTTTTTGCTCAAAGTGCCACTGCACAGGCAGACCAACCAAACACCCTAAACGATGATTTGGTGGTATTAAGTCAGCTTAGCCAAGGACAACAAAAATCGTCTATGGCAGCGTCCGCCAGCGCCAATCAAACGGCTACCGCTCAAGCGCCAAACAGCACGCCCATCAAACACGACAATTTGTTGCTTAATAACCCCGTGATTGATGAAGCAGGGATTTTGACCGCCAGCGAAAAAGCAAGCCTTGAACAAAAACTTCGCACCATCTATAACGACAATCTTGCCCAAATCGCTGTCGTTATCGTCCCCACCACAGACGGTGTAGATATTTTTGATTATGCGTTGGCGGTGGCAAACCGTTGGCAGCTTGGCGACAAAGATCGGGATAATGGCATTTTGGTTTTGGTGGCGGTCAATGACCGAGAGCTTTATATTTTGACAGGTTATGGCGTGGAAGGGGTAATCCCTGATGTGGTCGCCAAACGCATTATCCGAGATAACATCACACCGTTTTTTAAGGCAGGGCGTTATGCCGAAGGATTAAACGCAGGCATTAGCCGTATTGAAGAGCGACTGCGAGCCGACCCTGAAACCCTTGCCGAAGCCGACAAAACCGCAGAAGACGATGAAAGTATTGACAATTTCATCGGCTTTGCTTTGGCATTTAGCTTGTTTTTTGGTTTGATTTTAACCAAACTGTTTGGGCGGCTGCTTGGCACTACCATCAATTCAGGCATCGTGGTGTTGATTGGCTTAACCTTTGGGGTGGGACTGGCTGGGGCGTTGGCGTTGGCGGTGGTGCTGTGGTTTGTTGTGTTGATTGGCAGCTTTTTTGGCATTGGCGTTATTTCTGGCGGTGGTGGCTGGTCCAGTGGTGGCTCATCGGGTGGCGGAAGCGGTGGTTTTGGCGGTGGCGGCTACAGTGGGGGCGGTGGCGGTTTTGGCGGTGGCGGAGCAGGTGGCTCATGGTGATGTCAAACTAACAATTTAACATGAAAAACCCCAATCCTGCCACGCTCACAAACTTTTGGCTGCAACATGAGAAAACAGTGATGATGACCATACAAAACAACAAAAGCCTAAGCCGTCTTTTGCGTCAGCTTGCCTACATTCCTTGGCTACATAACCGCTGGCTAACCAAAGACGTCAAAACCAAACTCAAAGAGCAAATCGCCAAAGCTGAACAAGGACACCAAGGCGAGATTGTCCTTATCATTGAAAATCACCTACCCATCCACAGCGCTTACCACATGGACGCACGCTCTCGGGCGGTGGATCTGTTTGGGCTACATCGGGTGTGGGATACCGAGCATAATACGGGAGTGCTGATTTATGTCAATCTTTGTCAAAAAGAACTGCACATCATCGCCGATAGGGGCATTGACAAAAAAGCCCAAAGCGACACTTGGCAAAGTCTGTACCAAACCGCCCAAAACGCCTTTAAGCAAGACCATTATCAAGACGGCTTAATGACGCTGATTAAGGACATCGGTCAGTTATTATGCACCCATTATCCCGATTTGGACAGCCAAGGCAACGAACTTGCCAACGATGTCGTCGTTTTAAAATAAGGAATTGATGATGAGCGCCCTGCTTTGGCTTTTGACGCTGACTTGCTTATTGGTGGTGCTGTTTTTGCTTGCCATCATCAAGCCCATCTACCAAAACAAAAAAGTACTCAAACCCACCATCAGCTTTAACCCCAAAAACGACACGCCCACGACTTCCAAGACGCTACAAGGCTTAAGCGAAAAATTGGCAAGCCACCTACCCGAATTTCGCCTAATCACCAAAACAGGCACAACCGAGCGCCTACTCATCAAACAAAAAGACCATCACTATGCCACTTTGGTTTTGCAAGATTTTTCTGCGTCTTCTTTGCAGCACCGAGTGATGGCAGACGTACTTATCATTGAGATGAGCCGTCAGTATGATGACGCACTGCTACAAGAAGTCGCCACTTACGTCCGCACCCACAAAGACAAAACCGCCCAAACGTGAGCGGTTTTTTTAGCTGTCATACCAAGTCCCATCATACTAAGTCTTGGGTTTGGCTGATTTTTATCCTTGCAAGTTTTTACCCTTGCAAATTATCCAAATATTTTTCTGCGTCCAGTGCCGCCATACACCCAGTGCCTGCCGATGTGATGGCTTGGCGATACACCTGATCGGCAACGTCGCCACAAGCAAAGACACCTTCTACACTGGTAGCGGTGGCATTGCCCAATAAGCCGCTTTTGACGGTGATGTACCCATTTTGCATGGCAAGCTGACCTTCAAATATGCCTGTGTTGGGCGTATGTCCGATGGCAACGAACAGCCCCAAAACGCCCAACGTTTTTTCGTTGCCGTCTTTGTGTTTGATGACCACGCCCGACACACCTGCGTCATCACCCACCACTTGCTCTACGGTGCTATCCCATTCAATGCTGACTTTGCCACTGGCGACTTTTTCAAACAGCTTGTCTTGTAAGATTTTTTCGGCACGCAAACTGTTACGTCTATGCACCAGCGTTACATGACTTGCAATGTTGGACAAATACAGCGCTTCTTCTACCGCCGTATTACCCCCACCAATCACTGCCACTTTTTGTCCATGATAAAAAAAGCCATCACAAGTTGCGCACGCCGACACGCCACGCCCCATAAAGGCTTGTTCGCTTTCTAGCCCCAGATATTGAGCGCTTGCCCCTGTGGCGATGATCAAGGCATCACAGCTATAAACCCCGTTATCTCCCATAAGCTGAAATGGGCGACTTTGTAAGTTCACACGATGGATTTGGTCATAAACCAACTGCGTCCCAAAACGCTCGGCGTGGGCTCTCATGTTATCCATCAAGGCAGGGCCCGTCAATCCTTCTTGCCCACCCGTCCAGTTGTCAATCTCGGTGGTGGTGGTTAGCTGACCGCCCACTTGCACGCCTGTGATGATGACGGGCTGTAGATTGGCACGGGCGGCATAGACGGCTGCCGAATACCCCGCAGGCCCCGAACCCAAAATAATAAGCTTGTGATGAATGACATTCATAAAACATTTTCCTAACAATAAACTCATTCTATATTAGGGCAGTTGGGTATTTTTGCAAATCATTTCGTTGGTAAACCTTAAATTGTAACAATTAGTAGTGATTTAGTATGGTTTTTTTTGATAAATGGGACAAATATCCGATATAATACAAAAAAGACGTACCGCATTGATGGTATTACTCACATTTTACCGCCCTTAAAATACTATCTGATTGTTTTTTGTGCTAAAAATGGTGAAATTTTGGTATGATTTCAAGAAATAATCCGACGGTTTGACGGCTGTTTTTTGTTTATTTTTTGAACAAATTTTACAATTTTTGCCAATTTTAACACAAAATTCCCAAGATGGTTACGCACGTTTCTTGCAATGATTTGCTGGATTTTTGTGTTTATTTGATAATATTTGTATGAAAAAGAAGCTACCCAACCCCAAATTTTTACAAACACTCCTACAAAATCAATATTTGGTTAAGTTTATTGGCAAAATGCCCACCGTAAAACAGTTGTTTTTTAGCGGACTTGGGGTTTTGTTGCTTGGCTTTTTGTTTTTGTCGCTTTTGTCTTATGATGGGGGCGATCCTGCGTGGTCGCACATCAGCACCCGAGATAACATCACCAACATTACGGGGCGTTTGGGTGCATGGGTCAGCGACATTTTGCAGTTGTTTTTTGGTATGGGGGCGTGGTGGCTTGTCATTGTTTTGTGCTATGAAATGCTGCGTTTGTGGTGGAAACACGAAGAAATGGCGTGGCAACTGCGCCTGATTGCTTACTTCTTTTTATTGGTATTTATTAGTGGCTTATTGGCTCAATGGGGCGCTACCCAAAGCTCGGAACGTGCATTATGGTTGGGTGGCGTGATGGGCTTTGAATTACATAAAGGATTGGTGTCGTTTATGGGCATGATTGCAACTACGTTATTTTTGGTCGTCCTTACACTACTGGTGATGACGCTTGTGATGGGCATTCGTTGGGGCAAGCTGTTTGGGCTTGACAAAAAAGACCCAAAAACCACCACCACAGAAACAGCCGCCTACCCAAGCAAAGACAGCACGCCTGCTGTCAATAACGAGCCTTTGTTTGAGCCTGTGCCAGCGCCCACAAAAAGCGTACAAAATGCCCCCACAGAGTCTTTGGATGAATTTTTAAACACGTCAGGACTGCGAGAAAACCTATTACAAAACAGCAAAGCAAAAGAAGAAAACTCCGAAAGCTTAGACGATTTTGCAGAGCAAACAGCGCCCAAATCCATCGGCAACCCCCTACTTCAAGGGGCAACACAGTTTGACGACCCCAACGACAAATATCAATACACACACGGCACTCAAGTTACCCAAGTACCCATTGATGTCAAAATCTCCCAAGGTGGTAAAGCGCCCCGTCCCCACCCCAAAAAGGTGCAATATCAAGACGCTTACCACACGCCCAGCACCCCAGATGTCCCAGACACCCACGCTTGGCACACTCATGACACTCTTGACAGCCAAAATACACAAGACATGGTGGATTTGTCGGCTTATTATCCCGCCGATGGGCAATTTGCCGATGATTTGACCACATCTACCGACATACCACACACTGACAGCAAACCCGTTCACGCAGCGACCGATGAACGTACAGAGCCTTATACCCACGCCGACACAGTCCAAAATAACAAAGTCCAAAATAATAAAGTCAGTACAGCCACCCATGAGCCGACCTTAAGTCAGCAGATGGATACGTTGTATCAAGAAATTGATACGCTCAGTGATTTGACCCGTCAAGACCTAGATCAAGTACAAGCCCCAACACTACAAGCAAGCAGCGACCACCTGCCCCAAAGCCCAAGCCCCGAGAGTGCACAAGAAGTCACTAAGTCGCACGTCGCCCAACTTTCTACGCCACAAAAGCCAGCCATCACCGATGACAACATCAAGTCGCACGCCTTAAGCACACTGGCTTATCGCATGAGCTTGTCGCCCATTCCCCCACTGTCTATTTTGGACGCTCCACAGCCTAAGCAGTCCGTTTATGACGAACAAGAGTTACAGCAGCTTTCAGAGCTTTTGGAAATCAAATTAAAAGAATTTAACATCAACGCCAAAGTGGTCAATGCCACAGTAGGCCCTGTCATCACACGTTTTGAAGTGGATTTGGCGGCAGGGGTGAAATCGGGTCGTGTCATCAAAATCGCTCAAGATTTGGCACGTTCCATGTCCATGCCTTCCTTACGGGTACTGCCCATCATCGCCGGCAAACCCTATATCGGCATTGAAGTTCCCAATCGCAAACGCCAAGTCATCTCTTTGATTGAACTTTTGGACACACCAGAATACCAAGACCCAAACAGCGGTATCAGCATTGCCGTTGGCACTGACATTGAAGGCAAACCCGTCATCGCTGACCTTGCCGCCGCTCCGCATATGCTCGTGGCAGGTACTACAGGTTCGGGCAAATCGGTGTTGGTCAATTCGTTCCTCTTGTCCATGATCTTAAAATACACGCCTGACGAATTAAAACTGGTGTTGATTGACCCCAAACAGCTTGAACTTGCCAACTATGGCGACATTCCCCATTTATTGACCCCTGTCATCACCGACATGACCGAAGCCACCGCTGTGCTTAACTGGTGCGTTAATGAAATGGAAAGACGTTATCATTTGATGAGTTTGTTAAAGGTGCGTCAGCTTTCTGAATTTAACAAAAAAATCGCCCTTGCCGAACAAAACGGACAGCCCATCATTGACCCCCTATGGTCGCCCAATGACAGCGTCAGTATCACGTCCGCCCCCGCCATCAAGCCTTTACCCAAAATCGTGGTGGTCGCTGACGAATTTGCCGACATGATCATGCAGCTTGGCAAAATGGCAGAAGAACCCATCGTACGCCTTGCCCAAAAATCTCGTGCGGCAGGGATTCATTTACTGCTTGCCACCCAAAGACCTGTCGCCCAAGTCGTTACAGGGCTTATCAAATCCAACATACCATCACGGGTTGCCCTAAGGGTAAACAGCGCCATAGACAGCCGTTTGATTCTTGATGAAGCAGGCGCAGAAGATATGTTAGGGCATGGCGACATGATGTTTATTGCCCCCAAAAAGAACTTTGCCGAACGTGTGCATGGCGCTTTTGTCAAAGACGATGAAGTAAACCGAGTAACCGACGCATGGCGAGAGCGTGGCACGCCAGATTATATTGACCTATCAGAAAGTTACAGTTTTGCTGGTGAAGGCTCAGGCAATCAAGACGCACCCACAGGCAACAGTGATGATGATTATTACGATCAAGCGGTGGCGTTTTTTATGGAAACTCGCAAAGTCTCCATCTCCAGCCTACAACGCAAATTAAGCATTGGCTTTAACAAAGCCGCTCGTTTGGTGGACATGATGGAAGAGCGTGGTGTGGTCAGTGCTGCCGACAACAGCAACAAACGTCAATTATTACTATAAACGATCGAAACAGGACAGGCAGTTATGAGCATTGGCTTTTGGGTGGTGTGTGCGGTGGTTTTGTTTGTTATTGGTAACGTCATGGCACTAAAACCCCCCATACACGAAACTCGCCTAACCACCCTACGCCTGCACGCTCGGCAACTGGGACTTATGCCCAAACTGGTCGCCACCCCTGACTGGCTAAAACCGCACCTGCCAAAGCAGCCCAATCCGCCAAAAATGCTGGCGTGTTACACACTGGTCAATGACGCATGGCGGCTGCCTTTGGGGGCGTTTGTGGCAAAAGATGCTCTTTGGCAATGTACGCCTGACACCAAAGACAGCCACCCCTTAAAAGACACTGCCCTTGATACCACCCTAGCGCCTTATCTTGTGGGGCTAAGCAGCAAAGCCAATAGCGTCAGCGTGTTTTTTTATGATGAGCGTTATGTCAAAAGCTTTGCCATCAGAGATAAAAGTGCCGACAGCACCATCACCCAAAGCCTTGATGAGCTACACGAATATCTGACCGCACTGGCAAGTCTAAAATTAACATAATTAAAAAACCTGCCTTTGACAGCAGGTTTTTTTGGTGGTACAAATTACCAAATGTCTGACTTGACTTTATTTTTGAGTTCTGGGTAATTACTCAATTTAAACTCGGGTTCTTTTTTGCCTTGTTTGAGCTGATTGGTATAGTCTTTAACCAATAAAAAGACGTATTTGGAAAGTAGCACAATCGCCAACAAGTTGATAAACGCCATAGTGCCCATGGTCAAATCGCCCATGTCCCACACGACCGCCACTTTGGTAACCGCCCCAAAATACACAAAACCCAACACCAAAATGCGAAACACAGTGATCAATGCTGGGTTATTTTTCAAAAATTGTATGTTGGATTCTGCATACGCATAATTGCCGACGATGGTGGTAAAAGCAAAAATAAACAAAATAAACGCCAAGAAATATTGTCCCCACGCCCCAACGTGCGACTCCAAAGCCATTTGGGTCAGCTGAATGCCTGACAAATCCTTGGCATTTTCGGGCATAGTCGCTAGCAAAATGATAAACGCCGTACAAGAACACACAATCAGCGTATCCACAAACACACCAAGCATTTGAATGGTGCCTTGCTCTAGGGGGTGTTTGACGCTTGCCGCTGCTGCTGCGTTTGGGGCTGAACCTTGACCTGCTTCGTTAGAATACAAGCCACGCTTAATGCCTTGCATCATCGCCGCCGACACCGCAGAACCAAACAGTCCGCCCCCTGCCGCTTCATAAGTAAAGGCTTTGCTAAAAATCAATGCCAACACACTGGGTAATTGCCCCAAATTCATCACAATGACCAAAACCGCCACCAACAAATACACGCCTGCCATGATGGGCACGACCAATTCGGCAAATTTGGCAACACGGCTAATCCCGCCAATGATGATGGGCGCAGTCAAAATGACCAGCACTGCCCCAACGATGTGTTTATAAATTTGCCAATCGGCTTGACACGCATGAGCCGTATCCACACAGCCTGCCGCCCCTTGTACCGCTTGGGTGATGGTGTTGGACTGAATGGCTTGATACACAAACCCAAAACAAACAATCAGCGCCAACGCAAACACCGTGCCTAGCCACTTTTGTCCAAGCCCTTGCTCTATATAATACGCAGGGCCGCCACGAAATTTGCCCGTTTGTGGGTCTTTGACCTTAAAAAGCTGAGCAAGGCTAGACTCCGCCAGTGCCGAACACATACCAATCAGCGCAATCAGCCACATCCAAAACACCGCTCCTGCGCCACCCAAACTGATGGCAATGGCAACCCCTGCAATGTTCCCCACACCCACACGGCTTGCCAGTCCAGTAGCAAACGCCTGAAACGCCGTAATGCCATGCTCTGTCCCACCTGTACGGCTGTTTAGCATGGTTTTGACGCTGTGTCCAAATAAGCGAAACTGCGCAAACCCCGAACACACCGTAAAAAATAAACCCACACCAATCAATACCCAAACCAGTATATCCCACAAAGGATCATTAAAGGACTTTACCACGCAGTGCAAGCTGTCGGTAAATCCCGCCTGCCCAAAACAAGAAAATGGACTGTTATACATTTTTAAACCCAAAATCCATTGATGGCACTAAACGTCCTTATCTAACGCTCATCAGTCAATATACCCAAAACACACCGCTTTGGAAAAGTGCATAATACCATAGTCCCACTATGGTTATAAACTGTGGTCATGACATAAATTGCCATCATTAATTTTAACAATCATCAATTTAAAAAACACCGTTATGACCACACAAAATCGCTTAGTTCTTTTTTAAATTCAACAACCAATTTAACAAAATCGCCATAAAGGTTGCCGTACCAATACCCCCCAAATCAAAAGAGCCAATTATTAGTCCAAAATTGCCCGTACCCAAAATCAAAGTGATTGCCCCCACCATCAAGTTTTTGTTGTCCGAAAAATCCACACGGTTATCCACCCAGATTTTGACCCCTGCAATGGTAATCAACCCAAAAACCACAATGGAAGCACCCGTCAATACAGGACTTGGAATGGTGGCAATCAGCGCCCCAAATTTTGGCGATAGCCCCAAAAATACCGCAAACAGCCCTGCCACCACAAATACAATGGTAGAATACACCCGAGTAACCGCCATCACGCCAATGTTTTCGCCATAGGTCGTCATGCCCGTACCGCCCACGCCTGCCGACAGCGCCGTTGCCACGCCATCTGCCACAAACGCCTTGCCCAGTTGTGGGGTTAGGTTTTCGCCCGTCATCGCCCCAACTGCCTTGATGTGTCCTAAGTTTTCCGCCACCAAAATCAGTGCCACAGGCGCAATGACCAGCATTGCCTGCGTATCAAAAGTAGGCGTGGTAAAATTAGGCATACCAATCCAGTCGGCTTGGGCAACTTTGGCAAAATCAATGGGCGCACCCAGTCCCAAACCATTGGCAGCCACTGCATAAATGACATAAGCCAGTACCAAACCCAAAAGCAGCAACAGACGCTTCATAAAGCCCTTGGCAAAGACGGCAATGCCACTCATACAAAGCACGGTAATCAAACTCATCACCAATTCAAAGGGCTTACCCGCCACAGATGACACCGTAACAGGCGCAAGGTTTAGACCAATGATCATCACCACAGCGCCCGTTACCACAGGGGGCATGAGCTTTTCTATCCAGTTTGTGCCCACCGCCATCACCAAAAACCCAATCAACGCATACAGCACCCCACACGCCACGATACCGCCAAGCGCTACTGACAAATTGGGGTTTGCGCCCGATCCTGCCGTATGAGCCGTTACCGCCGACACCACGCCAATAAAGGCAAAACTTGACCCCAAATAACTGGGCACTCGTCCGCCCGTCATGATAAAAAATAAAATGGTACAAATCCCGCTCATCATGATGGCAAGATTGGCATCAAACCCCATCAAAAGCGGTGCCAGTACGGTCGCCCCAAACATCGCCAGTACGTGCTGAATACCCAGCATGAGCGTTTGCCCCAAAGGCAGGTATTCGTTGGTGGCAACAGGTTGGGTGTTGATGTCCCCCATATAAGGTCGCCACTTGGCAAAATAAGACATAAAATTTTCCTTTTAAGTGATGTTAAATCAGTGATTGGTACATTGACTTTGGCAACTTGTTAAGCTTAACCAAATGGCGTATTTAATGTTAATTTAGTATTAAAAATGGCATTTTATTTTTTGATGTTTTTATGTTGTTTTGACACATTGCCAAAACATTAGCCACAAAAAACAAAAATCAAAAAACAGCGCAGCCTAAACTTTGACCATTTTTACAACATCAAATTTATCTTGAGTAATGCCAAATTTGACCGCCCACAACCTGCCAATACCAAATACGCTTACCTATAAATTACTGTGATACTCGTTTGTTATGGCGTAAGTCTTCTTCGGACAGTCGCCAACGCCCCTTTTTCTTGGTGCTGCTTCGCCCCAACAGTGCCGAATTGCCAAGCAGTTTGTGCATGGAATGGCTAGAATGAGCATGACAAATAGCACAAGCAAGCCCATCGGCTGCGTCCGCTTGTGGCACAACTTGCAAAGACAAAATACGACACACCATCGCCGAAACTTGATCTTTGTCCGCAGCGCCATAACCGCAGACCGCTTGTTTGATTTGTCGGGCGGTATATTCAGACACGGTCAGCCCCTGCGCAGTCAGCCCTGCAATCGCCGCCCCCCGAGCTTGTCCCAGTTTTAGGGCAGAATCTGGGTTGGTCGCCATAAATACCTGTTCAATGGCAGCGTGCATGGGGCTGTCGCTGTACTTTTGGTAGTGGGTGATGATACGACTTAGCCCCGCAAAAATCTGCCCGATACGCTGCGGCATATCCACGCCTTCGGTGCGTATGGTTCCTGCGTCCAAAAACTCAAGTTTGTCGCCTTGAGTGCGAATAATGCCATACCCCGTCATGCGAGATCCGGGGTCAACGCCAATTATCATTGTCATGGTTTTTACAACTTAAAAAGTTAACATTTGAAAAATAAAAATTTATCCTTATTTATTATAAAATATTTTTATTTGCGAAAGGAAATTTTATGGGTGTTGTTGTCGGTATCGCCTTGATGTGGTTCATCATTGAAATGCTGCTTTGGTATTTGCTTGCCCAATTCATCAGTGGCTGGCTTGTGTTTATTTGGTTTATTGTTGCGGCGTTTATTGGCATTGCTTTTATCAAAAAAGCCGCTGGTACATTAAACCCCCTAGCGCAGCAAGTCAAAGGTGGCGTTATCCCCAATCCTGCCAACCAACCACCAGAAAACGTCATCACCAAATCCATCGCCACAGGCATTGCAGGTTTGTTGCTGTTACTGCCGGGGCTGTTAACCGATTTGGCGGCGCTTTTGATCATGTTGCCTGCCATTCAAAAACTTTTAACCACCAAAGCCAAAAATTACGCCTTAAACAACCAAGACAAAATGATGGCAATCATGGCAAAACAAATGGGTGGCAATGCGCCCTTTGGTGGCATGGGCGGTATGGGTGGCACTAATGCAAACAACCCCTTTGGGCAAGGCAATCCATTTGGTTCAGGGGGTTTTGGCAAATTTGGCGGCGGTACCACCATTGATGGACAAGCCGAAATCAAACAAAAATCCGCCAACGATGATTGATGGTGTCGCCACAATTTTCTTGACAAAAGGCAGACTAGACAAGACAGCCTAACGCCTACTTTGTCCCAACTTGCGGTATAATGATCCTTTTAGGTATTGATGTTAATAGGTTTTTCATGGACATTGTACAGTATTTGCATGGGCTGGTTGCCACAAACTTAGGTCTTGGTGAGACGGACGCACGTGCCGACTTGCTACAGCAGTATTATGCCTTAAGTCTTGCTCGTATTGTCGCTTTGGACATCACCGTATCCAATGAAAACCCCAAAGACACACAAACGCTTTGGGGTAACTTAACGTCAGAGTTGGTTAAGCGATTGGCTCGCAGTTTCCACAGTGATGAACAAACGGTGCTTGCCCTATTAGACAGCGCCACGCCTTTATTCATCACCGAACTTGCCACCCTTGCCCAAGAAAACCACAGCTTACCCAGTCAGCTCATCAGTGCCCATTTTTTTAATAGCCGTTTGCAGCTGCCTGCATGGTCGGACAAATTTATCACAGGGGCGGTGCTTCGCCATCTGTCCACCGACCCAAACACTGTCATTAGCCCCACCACACCGCCCGACACCCCAGATCCAAATACAGACCCAAGTATCATAGACCCAAGTACCCCAGACCCAAATACAGACCCAAACACGTCAACCAAAGACCCATCAACAGCGTTTTTTGACGAAGACACGTCAGCCGAAGAAGACGAAGACCTTGAACCTACTTATCAGCCCAAACCCAAGCCCAGTCAAAAACCCCTAATCATTGGGCTTTGTGTGGCAGGGTTGGTACTGGCGGTCGGTGGCGGTAGTTGGTTTTACCTTAAAAAACAAAAAAGCACAGAAGAAGCCCCCGTCATCAGCCAAGCCGATAAAGCACTTTATACAGGCAGCCTAAATCCCCCCAAGCTGTCCTTAACCACGGGCGAAAATGGCACACTGTATGCTTGCAAAGCCGATGTGGGCAGCAGTGATTTACAGCACAGTTTGCTTAACACCCTACAAGTCACCTTTGGTCAAGTCAATTGTATCATGGACATAGACGGCAGTTTTGGCAAATCCCTGACAGGACTAGAACGCCTTGCCAGTATCATCACCATGATAAAATCTGAACCCTTTACCAGTGTGGAAATCATAGGCGACACCATTTACATCAATAACCCCAAAACCGACATCGTCAGCAGACTGGTGGGTGACATTACGCTGCTTGCTCCCCAATTTAAAGTGCTTGCCACGCCACCTTTGGACATCAATAAAACCATCGCTGACAGCATTGCCGCCGCCGATAAAGGACTACAGGCACTTGGTACGCCGCCCGACGCTTATGCCCTATCTCGGGCGATGAGTACGCAAATCATTGATTTTAATTATGGCAGTACCATTCCGCCCATCAATCAAGAACTGCTGACAAAGTTTGCCAAACTGCTTGGCGCAAACCCAACCATCAAACTCATCATCACCACCCACACCGACACCAATAATCCCGATGAGTCCGCCAACATCACTTTGTCCCAAGCCCAAGCAGACGCTCTAAAAAACTTTTTGGTACAACAAGGCGCAAAGCCTGAACAGCTCATCGCCAAAGGGGTTGGCAGCACTTTTCCTGTGTCGGATAACATGACACTGATTGGCAAATTCAAAAACCGCCGCAGTGAATTTTTGGTGTATGACGAAGCGATACTGTCTGCCTTATCCACCGTTGCCACCCCAAAACAGCCCACCGCTCCCAAACAAGTAGACCCAAACCAAATGGTGCAATCAGCGCCCTATGTGCCCAGTGGCGAATACCTAGAAAGCGCCCCCCAACAAGCACAAATCCCCGCACCTACCCCCACCACAACAGGCATGGTACAAGGTATGCCCAGCGGTGTGGTTGACCCACAGCCCGTTCAAAGCGCCCCACAAGTTACGGCTTCGCCTGCTGCCACCTACGCCCCTGCCCCTGCGCAGCCATCGGGCGGCTATGTTTCTGCGCCATCAGAAAGCGCCCAAGCCGAAGCCCAATTTAGCATTTCAGACGGACAAGGGCACAGTATCAACAGCCAAAATACCGCCACCAACACAAGTACAAGCACAGGGATTGACCCCAAACTGCTTAACCCCATTGGCACAGAAGTCGGTCGGGGACAGTCCAACGAAATTCGTCAATAATTTTTGGCAAAAACACCACTTCCAACATGAATGTTTGTATTTTTTATCGCATGATAATCAATGACCCAAGCCATTAAATTTTAATCAAACTTTCAAAGTTTTGGTCAATACTTAATGCTCACTTTTATATGCCAAATCCAAACTCAAAACAACTTGTGTGATAAATAATTAATAACCCAAGCCAAAGCAACAAAAAAAACTGTAAGCATTTGTGTATGTTTTTGTTGATTTATTGTTGTTGCCCCTTTTTTTCATTGCCCAAATTAGCGACAATACAGCAACGTTTGTCAGCAAATCAAAAGCACCTTGTGGCAATCTAGCAAGTATTTTGATTGGCAGGTATTTTGATTTATTGTATACACGATTTTATTATTTGTTGATTAAGGCATTGTTATGAGTATCATTGATAAATTGCATGAGCTTGTTACCCCCAAGGTACTAGAGCTTGTGAGCCATTATACAGGCGACACCGCCAACAAAACTGAGCTTTTGTCTTCAGTTTATGGCGTTTTAGGGGCTCGTCTGTCGGATTCTGCTGCGCTAGATCGCATTGAAGCCCTACTAAAGCGTGAACCCGAAGCCAGCACCAACGGTTCAAAGCTTTTGGACGCCCTACTACAAGACGAAAAAGGCAATCCCCAAGCATCGCTGTTGTCCAGTGAACTTGCCAAAGAGCACGACCTGCCCGAAAGCACTGCCAGCGCCATGCTTGCCACTGCCACCCCCATGGTGCTAGACAACATCAAAACCCTAGCCGGTGAAGGCGGCATTGTTGGTTTCTTACAAGACAAATTAGAAGATTTGGCACGTCATATGCCTGCATGGGCGGTTACGCTACTTCCTGCAGGACTGCTTGCCAGTATCGCAGGGCTTGCAGGATCGGCAGGTAACGTCATCTCAAGCTTGACAAGCAGTGCAGGCAGTGCGGTAACAGGTCTTGCCAGTGGCGCAAGCAGTTTTGCCGGTAAAGCCATGTCTGGCGCTACCCATGTGGCTTCTGGCGCAGCCAGCACCGCCAAAGACGTGGCAGGCGGCGTGGTTGATGGTGGCAAAGCTGCTGTTGGCACTGTAACCGATACTGCCAAAGACGCTGCCGGCGCAGTTGCTGACGGTGGTAAAGCCGTTCTTGGAGCGGCGGCAGGTGCAGCAGCGGCAGCCGGAGCTGTAGCGGCAGGCGCAGCAGGTGCTGCTGTTAGTGGCGTCAAAGATGTTGCCAGTGGTGCCAAAAACGTGGCAGGCGGCGTGGTTGATGGTGGCAAAGCTGCTGTTGGCGCTGTAACCGATACTGCCAAAGACGCTGCAGGCGCAGTTGCCAGTGGCGTTACCGAAGCCGCCAAAAAAGGTGGTGGTCTTTTAAAAAGCCTACTGCCCATCATCGGTCTTGTCATACTTGGCGTACTGGCTTGGCTTATGCTTCGTGGCTGCCAAGACAACAAAACGCCCGTCGCTGCCCCAACCATCACCCCTGCCGCCAGTGAAACGGCTGCCGCTGGCACAGCAAGCGCCGATGTTGCCCCTGCTACCTTTAGTTTGGCAACCGACGAACAAGGCAACGCAGTGTACTCTTGCCGTGGTCAAGCAGGTAACGAAGGCGTATTTGCCAAAATTCGTACCACTTTATCGGGCGTATTTGGCACAGCGGACAAATGTGATTTGCAAGTCTCTGACAAACACGCAGGCGAATTGTCTGTCAATGATGAACAGCTTAAAGGTTTGTTTGGCTTGATGAAAGGCGTACCCAACGCCAGCATGAGCCTTGACGGCAAAACCATTCGTTTCAACGCCAGTAATGACGCTGACATTGCCAAACTGATTGAAGGCGCTAAGGGTCTATTACCTGCCGACTTTGTGATTGAAGCCGAACCCAAACTTGACGCTGCTGCCGCTGTCAATAACAGCATTGACACCGCCAAAACCGCCATTGAAGGTCTGGGCGAAAACACAGACGCTGATGACTTAGTTCGTGCATTGAACCTACAAATCATCAACTTTGCCACATCTTCAAACGCCATTCCTGAAGCCAACAAAGAAATCTTAAACCTTGCTGCCGTCAAGCTTGTCGCTTTGCCTGACGCTCGCCTAAAAATCATCGGTCATACAGACAGCCAAGGCAATCATGCCGCCAACCAAAAATTGTCCGAAAGACGTGCCGCTGCCGTGCGTGATTATTTGGTATCGCAAGGTGTGCCAGCCGAACGCCTAGAAACCTTTGGTGCAAGTTCTGACAGCCCCATCGCCAGTAACGCCACCGAACAAGGTCGTTTCCAAAACCGCCGTATTGAGTTTACTTTGGTAGAAAAAGACGGTAAAGTAACTTCTGTGGGTCATGCAGAAAATGGCAAACCTGCGGACACCACACCAAAAGAAGCGCCAAAATCTGAAGAAAAAGCGCAATAATTTGGTCAAATTTCACCAAATGACATCAAAAGACCTGAACGCTTGTTTGGGTCTTTTGTTTCATTGGTTTTATTATTTCATTAAATCACAAGGACATCTATGACGACGGTCATTTTATTTAATAAACCCTACGGGGTGCACAGCCAATTTAGAAAAGATCATGACGACATGATGACTTTGGCGGACTTTTTTCAAGACAAATCCCTAAGAGTGGCAGGCAGATTGGACAAAGACAGCGAAGGGCTGTTGCTACTGACCGACAATGGTCAATTAAACCACCTGATCACCACCCCAACCACCACACAAAAAACCTTTGGCAAAACTTATTTGGTACAAGTAGAAAACACCCCCACACCCGAACAAATTCAGGCACTACAAACAGGCGTTACCCTAAAAGACGGCAAAACGCTGCCCGCACAAGTGCTTTTGCTAGACGAAAACAGCCTACCCATCACGCTGTGGCAGCGAAACCCACCCATCAGACAACGGCAAAACATTCCTACCACTTGGCTGTCCATCACCATTTTTGAAGGCAAAAACCGCCAAGTTCGTCGCATGACCGCTCATGTGGGGCTGCCGTGTTTACGACTGATTCGCCAGCGCATTGGGGTGTGGCAGCTTGGCGATTTGCCCGTTGGTGCGCACCAAAAAATCACCTTGACCGACAGCCAACTGGCACAATTAACCGCCCAAAAAACACGCACCCACAAACCCAAAAAGCTTGCAAATCCACGCAAATAATGCACCGTAATAGACGTGTTATGCCATATAAGTATCAAAATTTAGCCAGCCACGCTCTTGATATGTCCCAAAACGAACTTGGGTAAAGCCTGCGCCTTGCTCATCGGCTGATATTTTTAGGGTGTACAGTTCATCACGACAAAACCCGTGCACCACCACATCTTCGCCCGTCATCTGCTGAACGTGTGTGATGTGCGCTAGGCGTTTTGTACTTGCTTTTATGCCGTCTATCGCCACTAAGACATCGCCCACCGACACACCTGCACGACTGGCAGCGCTATCTCGTCTGATGTGGCTGACTTTTAGCCCCAATGGTGTCTCTTCAGTGGTTATGCCCCACGGTTTTGGTTTGTGCTGACTGACAAGTGTTGCCCCAAATTTACCCAGTAACATTTCAATGGGCAAAGCAGTCAGCCCCGACACATAATTTTGATAAAAATCCTGCCAAGCTTGTCGCCCCATAAACCCACTTATCACATCGCCCAAATCTTCTGTGCTAATCCCAATATGTCCTGTGGGACTGTTTTTTGTTTTGTCATAAAACGCTCGCACCACATCAAACAAACGATACCGCCCGTCTGTTTTATCAAGCAAAGTCAAATCCAAACAAAGCGCCACCAGCGCCCCTTTATTATAATAACTGACCCCTTGATTTTTGGTGTTTGCGTCAGGGCGATACAATTTAATCCACGCATCAAAACTGGACTGCTCCACACTTTGTAACAAGCGTCCATCGGTTTGATAATAACGGTTGATTTGTTCACTGAGCAATTTAAAATAACTTTCTTTGTCAATCACCCCAGACACCAACAGCATCAAATCATCCAGATAAGACGTAAACCCTTCAAACACCCACAAAAGCGGCGTATAACTTTCGCTTTGTAAGTCATTATCCATCATCACATCAGGACGCACCGCCTTGACCCACCACGCATGAAAATATTCATGACTGCATAGCCCCAAAAATCGCTGATAATTTTCACTGGGCGCATTAGGCTCAAAAAAACTTGGCAAGTCATCTCTGGAGCAAATTAGTGCGGTAGAATTTTGATGTTCCAAACCGCCATAATCGTCCCCCGTAACCATCGTCATAAATGTATAATGCGCAAATGGCACACCCCCAAGCCAACTTACATAACTTTGGCAGATTTTTGCCACGTCTTTGGTCAGGCGCTGTAGGTTGGCTTTGTGGCGACCTGCAATAAAAAATCGGTGGTTGATGGTTTTTTCGCCACTCGTTACCGCAAAAGTCAGCACATCTTGAACACCAATTTCAAAAGGATAATCATAACTTTCTATGGCTTTGACGGCTTGCAGTGTATAAGTTCGCCCCGCATTTGTATCATCGGTTTGACTTGATAGCCCAATGGCAAGCACGCTTTTTGGGTTGCTGTCCAAAAATGTTTGTGGCACTTTGAGATAAATTTGGCAAAGGTCTTGTTCTTTGCCTGCCACCATCAATAACAGCGACGTAAAATTCCCAAAAATTCGCCGACTGTCCACAAAAGCCGTGCGCACCGACAAATCATGGCAATACACTTCATAATTGACGACCACCACATCGCCTTGTTTGACTTCTGTCAAAATAAAGCGGTTTTTGCACCGTTTTTGCGCAATATGGGTGTTGCCTGCCACGTCATAAGACACGGCGGTGATGTTTTTGCTAAATTCTCGTATCAAATAACTGCCTGCAATCCACGTTGGCAGCCACAAATCGGGGGCATCGCAAGGGGCAACAAAGGCAATCTGTACGTCCACCAAATGATCATAATAACGACCAAAATCCAGTGTATAAGTGTACTTTTCTGTCATAAAATTATCCATCTAGCAAGGTTTTATCGTATTTTACCGACAAAGCGTGAATTTGTCTAAACGCTTAAAAAATTTTCTGTTATAATGTCGTCTAATTTTGTTACTGTTTTATGCCAAATATTTGTAACATCATGTAACATTTGAGTGCTTTTATGTTAAAATGATTAGGGACTGCTTTACTTGATGTCCTAAAACTCGATGGCCTTTTGACCATTTTCATGCCATCTTGGCAAACGTAACAATTCATACCAAACAACATTTGGTAGCAAACCTTTCCCTTTTATTGGAGTCCTTGCATGACTGTTATTGCTGACAATGCCGTTGTCAAATTCAACTACACCTTGACCAATGCCGAAGGTGAAGTCTTGGATCAATCTCGTGGCGAACCTTTAGCGTACCTACATGGTCATCATAACATCATCGCCGGCTTAGAGGCTCAAATGTTGGGCAAAAAAGTCGGTGATAAATTTGTGGCGGTCATTGCTCCCGCAGACGCTTATGGTGAATACGTTGCTGAAGCCGTTCAAGAAGTGCCCCGTGAAAACTTCCAAGGCGTGGATAACATTGAAAAAGGCATGCAATTTCAATCACAAACCGAAGACGGTCATGTGATGTTGGTTACTGTCAAAGACGTTACCGATGATGTCGTGGTCGTTGATGGCAATCACCCTTTGGCAGGCGTTGAGCTGACCTTTGATGTGGAGATTGTAGAAGTTCGTGAAGCCACCCCCGAAGAGTTGGATCACGGTCATGTACACGGCGTAGGCGGTCATCACCACTAAGCCTTACCAAGCCAAAATTAAAAACCTAACTTACAACAGTTAGGTTTTTTTATTTTGATAAAAAAACAGACGATCAAAAAAACCGTCTGCTTTTTTTTGGTAACACTTAGAAGAAGCCTAGGGCTTTTGGTGAATAACTGACCAATAAGTTTTTGGTTTGCTGATAATGTTCAAGCATCATTTTGTGGTTTTCACGCCCAATGCCTGACTGCTTATAGCCACCAAACGCTGCGTGCGCTGGATAAATGTGGTAACAGTTCGTCCACACACGACCCGCCTGAATGGCACGCCCTGCACGATACGCCAAGTTGCCATCTCTGGACCACACACCAGCGCCCAATCCATACATGGTATCGTTGGCAATCGCCATGGCTTCATCAAAATCTTTGAAAGTGGTTACTGACAATACGGGCCCAAAAATTTCATCTTGGAAAATCCGCATTTGGTTGTTGCCCTTAAAGACCGTAGGCTCAATATAAAAACCGCCTTCGCCTTCTTGACGCTCGCCACCCCCAGTCAAAAGTTCCGCCCCTTCATCTTTACCCATTTGGATACAACGCAAAATCTTGTCTTGTTGTTCTTGGCTAGCTTGAGCGCCGATCATGGTATCGGTATCTAAAGGGTGTCCTGTTTTGATGGTTTTGATGCGCTCAATGGCTTTGGCAATAAAGGCATCGGCAATGCTTTCGTGCACCAACGCCCGAGATGGACAGGTACATACTTCGCCTTGGTTTAGGGCAAACATGGCAAACCCTTCTAAGGCTTTGTCCAAATATTCATCGTCTTTGTCCATGACATCGGCAAAAAAGACGTTGGGCGATTTGCCACCAAGTTCCAAGGTAACAGGAATGATGTTTTCGGTGGCGTACTGCATGATGTAGCGCCCCACTTCGGTAGAACCTGTAAAGGCGATTTTGGCAATGCGGGGGTTGGTCGCCAAAGGCTTACCTACTTTTAGACCATCGCCATTAACGATGTTTAATACGCCTGCTGGCAATAGATCTGCAATCAGTTCAGTAAGCACCAAAATGCTGACAGGGGTTTGCTCGGCAGGTTTTAACACAATGCAGTTACCTGCTGCCAACGCTGGCGCAAGTTTCCACGCTGCCATCAAAATCGGGAAGTTCCAAGGAATGATTTGTCCCACCACCCCCAAAGGCTCATGAAAATGATATGCCACCGTGTCATCATCAATGGGCGAAATGCCGCCTTCTTGGGCACGGATACACCCTGCAAAATAACGAAAATGATCAATCGCCAAAGGAATGTCCGCCGCCAACGTCTCACGCACAGGCTTGCCATTTTCCCATGTTTCTGCCACAGCCAGCAGTTCAAGATTGGCTTCTAGGCGGTCAGCGATTTTTAAAAGAATGTTGGAACGTTCTGTGGGTGATGTTTTGCCCCATGCATCCTTGGCTTTGTGGGCAGCATCTAAAGCAAGCTCAATGTCTTCGGCGGTAGAATCAGGGACTTTGGCAAAGGGCTTGCCGTCCACAGGAGAGATGTCGTCAAAATATTCGCCCTTTACAGGAGCGACCCACTCGCCACCAATAAAATTCTCATATTGAGCCTTAAATTGGACTTTACTGCCTTCGGTATTTGGATTGGCGTAACGCATAAAAACTTCCTTTTTTAATGGGTTAAGTGTTTACTGATTAAACAATAAACACTTGTAAATTACACCAATTCTTACAAATTTGCAAGCAATTTTTAAGAAGTTTTGTGCGACATCATGCCGATTTTGACGGCAAACCAATCAACTAAAAATCACCGTTTTGTTGCTATCTAAGATAATTCTGTCTTCCAAATGCCATTTGACCGCTGTCGCCAGCACTTCTCTTTCAATTTGACGACCCAACTCACGCAAGTCCACCACATCAAACGCATGATTGACCCTTTGGACATCTTGCTCAATGATGGGGCCTTCATCAAGTTCAGAAGTTACATAATGAGCGGTCGCCCCAATCAGCTTTACCCCTTTGTCAAAGGCTTGCTTATACGGATTTGCGCCCACAAAGGCAGGCAAAAAAGAATGATGAATGTTGATGATTTTGTGTTGCCATTTGTCCACAAATTCAGGGCTTAAAATCTGCATATACCTTGCCAGCACCAACAAATCATTGCCTTGCATCAGTGTGTCAATCTCATCATAGGCTTGTTGTTTGTTGTCTTTATTGACAGGTACATGAACAAATTCAATGCCAAAACTTTCCACCGCTTCTTTAAGATCACTGTGGTTGGACACCACTTTGGTAATTTGACAAGGCAGCATACCCCGACTATAACGCCACAAAAGTTCAAGCAAAGCGTGATCTTCTTTGGAAACCAAAATGCCGACTTTTTTGAGTTCTTGATTACAAGACAGCCGCCACTGCATTTGGTAAGTTTGGGCGACATTTTGCTCAAAAGTTTGTAAAAGCTGTGCTTTTTTGGATAAAAGTTCAGGCAGATGAAACGCCACACGCATAAAATACTTGCCGCCATGCGCCTGAGTGGTGTATTGATCCAGTGAGACAATGTTTGCCCCTTGGTGGTACAAAAAGCCCGACACCGCTTGCACAATGCCCGATCTGTCTTGGCAAGTTACCAAAAGTCTGGCGATATTTTCATCATTCATCATTACCAATTATCCTAGCAATAAGCTGTCATCTTCTACTTTTTCGCCACGAGTTTTTTCAAACATCTCCAGCAAATCAGGCTGCGTCATGCCTTGGCGTTTGCTGCCCGACACATCAAGCACCACTTGCCCTTGATGAAGCATGACCGTGCGTGTGCCGTGCGTTAGGGCTTGCTGCATGGAGTGGGTAACCATCATGGTGGTCAATTTGTTTTCATTGACGATGGTGTCGGTCAGTTCAAGCACAAAACTGGCGGTCTTAGGGTCAAGGGCGGCGGTATGCTCATCAAGCAATAAAATCTTGGAAGGCTGCAAACTTGCCATCAACAGACTCACCGCCTGACGCTGACCACCTGATAACAGTCCCATGCGGTCGGTCAAACGGTTTTCTAGACCCAATTTTAACACCGATAATTTTTCACGAAACAGTTCACGGTTGGACGCATTTAACGCCCCTTTGAGTGTGCGTGAAAGCCCCCGTTTATAAGCCAGTGCCATATTTTCTTCAATGGTCAAAGCTTCGCAGGTACCTGCCATCGGGTCTTGGAATACCCTTGCCACCCAATGACTGCGTTGGTATGTGGACTTTTTGGTAACGTCTGTACCGTTGATGATGATAGAGCCACTGTCCACACGGATTGCCCCACTGATGGCGTTTAAAAAAGTGGATTTGCCTGCGCCATTGGTACCAATCACTGTAACAAATTCGCCGTCAGCAATGTTTAGGCTAATGCCACGCAGTGCGGGATTTTCTATGGGCGTACCAGGGTTAAACGTTAGGCGCAGATCGTTTGCTTGCATCATGACAACTTCTCCTTATTTCTTTTTGCCAAACGCCAACGCAAGACGTGAGCGGAATTTAGGCAGCATGAGCGCAAGTACCACGAGCATGGCAGTTACCAAATTCAAATCTTGCGGTCCAAAGCCAATGGTTCTTAAAGTTTGGCTAGACAAGGCGATTTGGATAAAGAGCTTATAAATCACCGCCCCAATGATGGTCGCCAGTGTGATAAAAAAGATTCTTTTGGCACTGAGCACATTTTCGCCAATGATCACCGCCGCCAAACCAACCACAATGGTACCAATACCGATAGAAACGTCAGCGCCACCTTGTGTTTGTACAAACAGCGCTCCCGATAAAGCAATCAGCCCATTACTGATTGCCATGCCCAAAATGATGATCCATGACGTGTTAATGCCTTGCGCCTGCGCCATTTTGATGTTAGAGCCCGTGGCTCGCATGGAAAGCCCTATTTCGGTACTAAAAAACCAGTCCAATGCCAATTTTGCCACCAGTACCACAGCGCCTGCCACCAACACACGCACCCACACGCCATTATTGCCATCAATAAACGGCGTAAATACGGTAGGTTCGCCAAGCAGTGATAAGTTGGGGGCGTTCATGATGCGCAAATTGACCGAATACAAAGCAGTCATCACCAAAATCCCTGCCAGCAAATGCAAAATGCCAAGCTTAACATTTAACCAAGCGGTAACCATGCCCGCCACAGCCCCCGCCATCATGCCCAAACCACAAGCAAGCCAAGGGTTAATGCCTGCCACAATGGCAACACCTGCCACCGCACCCCCCAAAGGGAAACTGCCATCGGCGGTCAAATCAGGAAAATCCAAAATACGAAATGAGATCAGCACACCCAGTGCCATCAGGGCATAAATCAAACTGCTTTCTAATGCACCAAAAAAAGCATTCCAAGACATAAGCAAAACCTATTTTAATAAACAAAATACACGCCTAAGGAACCTGACGCCTTAAGCGTGTCTGTTACTACTTACTAATTTTATGGTAAAACTTTTTTGGCTTTATCCAACACGCTTTGTGGCACTTGTAGCCCTTGATCGTTGGCATTGGTTTTGCTGACCGCCAAATCCAACTGATCGGTGCTATAAACAGGAATGTCGCCTGGTTTTTCGCCTTTTAGGATACGAGCGGTGATTTTACCTGTTTCTAACCCTAGCTGATGGTAATTAACACCCAAAGCAACCGCCGCCCCACGTTCTACCACGCTTGGATCGGACGACACCAAGGGAATTTTGCCTTCTTTGGCGACTTTGGTTAGCGCTTCATAAGCGTTGATGACGTTGTTGTCTGTGGACGTATAAATCACATCTACCTTACCCACCAAGCTTTGGGCTGCCATCGCAATGTCGCTGGATTTTTGGGCAGGTGCTTCTACAATGGTCAATCCCAAAGGCGCTGATTTTTCTTTCAGTTGTTTTAAGGTGGCAGTAGAGTTTACTTCCCCCGGGCTATAGACAAAGCCGATGTTTTTGACGTTTGGTAGTAGCTCTTTGATAAGGGCAAGCTGTGGCTCAAGGGGAAGTACGTCAGACGCCCCTGTTACGTTGGTGCCAGAACCGTCCAATTTGGGCACAAGTTTGGCTTCCACAGGCTCGGTTACTGCCGAAAAGATCACAGGAATGGTGTTGGTGTTAGATACCACCGCTTGCGCCGTTGGTGTGGCGATGGCAATGATGGCATCTGGTTTATCTGCCACAAACTGCTTGGCAATTTGTCCTGCGGTGGCGGTATTACCTTGCGCTGACTGGAAATTAACGCTTAGATTTTCGCCTTCTTTATAGCCTTCTGCAGCAAGCGATTCCAATGCGCCTTTACGCACAGCGTCCAATGCAGGGTGCTCAACGATGGCGGTAATGGCAACTTTTTTGCTGTCAGCGGCTGCCGCTGGCGCTTTTTCGGCTTGTGCTACGGGTTTATCGCCTGCGCCGCCACCACAACCAAACAATACCGCACTCAATAAACTGATCCCTAGCAGTTTTGAAAAACGTGGCAATGTTGCTACAGTCATAATATATCCTTATGAAGTGAAAACAAAAAGTGATGATCTTTCATTAAAATTATAAAGTAGTTGCTCAAATTTAACAACACTTTCCCCAATGTTTTTCTTTGTTGGTTTTGCCAATGCCCACATTAAAGGTATTGGTTGGATCAAGCTTTTGATAAAAATTAACCAAATTATCTTCGGCTTGATACAAATGTCCTACATTATGCTCGGCAGGATATTTTGCCCCACGCTTATCCAAGAGTGCCAAAATTTCTTGTTCCACCGCATGGGGGTCATGACCTTTTTTGACGATATAATCTTGATGAAACACATGGCAGAAAAAATGCCCATAATACAATTTGTGCAGCAGTTTTTGATTGATTTCTTCGGGCAATACTTCAAACCACGCTTCATCATTACGTCTTAGTGCCACATCAAGGGCGGCAATGTCTGCCACGGTGTCGCTATGCACCGCCCGATAACGCACTGCCGCACTTGCCACCGCAAAACGATGTAACATGGCGGACTGCTCTTCGCTTGGGGTGCATTCAAAAAAATCGCTGTCGCTGTCTTGAAAGACGGTTTTAAGATACTCTTGGGTTTGTGTTACTGAAGTTTTACTTACCTTTAAAATCAAATGATGGTCAAATCTTGCTCTAAAGTCTAACATACGTTTTGGCAAGTGATTACCACCCACCTTGGACAAACATTGCATGACGTTGTCAGTAAAATGCTGTCCCAAAAAAGGAATTTTTTTGGCAACTTGATCGGTTCTTGCTTTTAGGGCAAACAGTTTGGGTAAATTTTGAGTGCCAAAACGCTTGATCGCCAAAAAGGTGTCTTTGCCATAGGTGCACGCCATGTCAAAAGCGTCTTTATGAATGTATTCTCCTGAAATGGGCAATTCGGCAAAATTTTGCAAAACGTCTCGGCGCAGTTTGGTTAATTTGTCAGGATTTTTAGTGCCGATATAAAAAACTTTGGCGCCGACTTCTTTGGGAAAGGTATCCAGTCGCACCGCAAAAACCGCCAATTTGCCTGCCGATCCTGACGCTTCATAATGACGACTGGGGTCAGCATTAAAACGGGCGGGGGTATCTGCCAGTTTTCTGACATGATCTTGATAAGACACATCATGCCCTACACCGCCTTGGCGGACATCATCGGGCGTTTAGTTGGCGGTTTGTAAGTTATTCAAAATTTCATCAGGGGTGTCGACCAAATTGATACCCAAGTTATTGATCAGCTACAACTT
>JBHAZZ010000046.1:0-3465 GCA_041781275.1 Moraxella sp. | reverse complement strand
TCTTTGGTTTTTTCATCATAAGTTTGTTCGGTTGCCAAAAGTCCATTGTTATAATTTTTGGAGAGTATTGATTGACCATTGGCATTTTCTATATAAGCACGAACCAGTTGCCCTGTTTCGTTATAATGATTGCAGGCAACATAGCCATTATTTATAGGCTTGCAATCAATTTCGTGTAGGTCGCTCAGACGGAGAGTGGGGGTATCGTTATTGCTGTTACAAACATAGGGTACCAGCTCTTCAATTTGCCACCCTTCACCAACCACGCTACACACATCGCCAAAAGGATAAGCACCTTGCGGGCAATAACAGTCATTTGCCAAAGCGGATTGACCAAATGCCATGATGGCAAAAAATCCAACATTTAAGGCTGAAAATTGCAAAGCTTTCATAAAACTTATCCTTTGATGTTTGACCTTTTGGCATTATAAACAAAGCATAAATATAACGCAAATTACCCACCCTTTTTTTTTCATTGATAAATCATTGGGCGGTTTTAAAAATTACCACGATAAATAAAATAAAAAAACCCACCAAAGTGGGCTTTTAAAATAATAAGGATTTGGGTTATTTATTTTCGGCAGGGGCAACTTTGTCTTGAGAGCCGACCGCCAATTTGTCATAAACACCACCTTCGCTAAAATAAGTGGTCATGATGCTTTTCCAATCGCCAAAGACATCGTTGGGGAAAAAGGTTTGCATGGCGGGGAATTTGTCTTGATTGGCTTTTAAGATGTCGGCATTGCTTGGGCGCAGGTAGTATTTGACCGCCAAGTTTTGTGCTTCATCGCTGTATAGATAATCTAGGTAGGCTTTGGCGACATCGGTTGTGCCTTTTTTGTCGGCAACGGCATTGACCACCGCCACAGGGTTTTCGGCGTTGATGGTGTAGCTTGGATAGACGATTTGCACGTCATTGAATTTGCCTTTGATGACGTTGGCTTCGTTTTCAAAAGTGATGAGTACATCGCCAATGCCACGTTGGGCAAACGTGGTGGTTGCTGCTCGTCCGCCATTTTCAAAGACTTTGACATTGCCTAAAATGCCCTTAACCAACTCTTGGGTTTTGTTTTCGTCTTTATTAAAGGTGTGCAGTCCATAGCCGTACGCCCCCAAAAAGGCATAACGTCCGTTGCCTGTGGTTTTGGGGTTGGCGATGACAATCTCTGTGCCTGCTTTGGCAAGGTCGTTCCAGTCTTTTACGCCTTTGGGGTTGCCACTGCGCACCAAAAAAACCACCGTACTGGTAAAGGGAATGGCGTTGTTAGGTAGGGCAGCTCGCCACTCTTTGCTGACCAGATTGCTGTCGGCAAGCAGCTCCACGTCCGAGCCTTGGTTCATGGTAACCACGTCCGCTTCTAGTCCGTTTTTGACCGATAGGGCTTGTTTGCTAGAGCCACCGTGTGATTGCTTGATTTCTATGTTGGCGTCTGGGTGTTCTTTTTTGTAATGGGCGACAAATAAGGGGTTGTATTCTTTATAAAAATCTCGTGCCACGTCATAAGAGACATTCAGCAGTTCAATTTTGCCATTGGCGGTTTGGCTGTCGTTTTTGGTGGTGCCTGTGGTGGTATCTGTGGCGGTGTCTTTTTGGGCAGTTTGGCTGTCGCTTTTGGGTGTGTTGCCCCCACAGGCGGTCAGTGTCAAGGCGGATAACGCAAGGGCGGATAAAGTTAATGTTTTCATAAGATTGACCTAATTTTTTGCAATTGAGTTTTTAAAATAGGCGTACTTTAAAACAAAATGGTCAAAGTTGCTAAGGACAAATTGGAATATGGCATGGGGGTTTTGGAATAAATCAGGGCTAAGGCGTGATGGGGTGTAAAATGGAAGTTGGGCGGTATGATAAAATGACAGTGCGGATTTAAAAATATGGGGTTGTGCTGGGTGTTGTTTATTGAGTAAAAGACAAAGACTGTTTATTGGCTTGTATGCTGCTTATACAAAATTGGCTGCGTTTATCCATGTCTTTGATATCCACCGTTTGTTTAATGCAGCGGCAATAACTTTCTGTTTGCACTAATAAAACTTCTTTTGGAATGTCTATGCTGTGGCATTTTTGCAAAACTCTGTCAGGGCGAAAACTTGTTACCCCAAACAAATATAAACATACCATGATGGACAATAAAAATAAGCCCCATCGTAGCCAAGGATTTTTGATGCGGCGAACAAAATAATTAATCATGTTTTTAGCTTAGTATCATTATTATCTTGTGTCAATTACTTTTGAATAAATGACATAAAAGAGTGCGTTACCCCAGTTTAAGCTGTTTGGTGTGGTACGCACTCTTATTTTAATGTTAATCCGTCTTAACCTTCCCCAAAGTTAGGGTATCAAATTTACCCCCTTCTTTAAAATAAGTGCTCATGATGGTTTGCCAGTCCCCAAACACATCATTTGCCAAAAAGGTCTGCATATCAGGAAAACGGGCACGGTTGGCTTCTAGTACCGCAGGCACACTGGGGCGCAAATACATACTGGCGGCAAGTTCTTGGGCTTTATCACTGTATAAATAAGCAAGGTATTCATGAGCGATGGCGCTTGTACCTTTTTTGTCGGTAATGGCGCTAACCACTGCTACGGGGTTTTCGGTGGCAACGGTATAACTGGGATAAACCACGTCAAACTGCCCCTTGTTGAGTTCATGGGCGATATAATTGGCTTCGTTTTCGGCGGTAATCAGTACATCGCCAATGCCACGTTGGGTAAAGGTGGTGGTTGCCGCTCGTGCGCCACTGTCAAACACCGCCACATTGCCAAGCAGGGCTTTCATAAAGTCATCGGTTTTGGCTTCGTCTTTATTAAAGGTGTGTAGTCCATAGCCGTACGCCCCCAAAAAGGCATAACGTCCGTTGCCTGATGTTTTGGGATTGGGCATGACGATTTTGATGTCAGAGCGGGTCAAATCGCTCCAGTCTTTTATCCCTTTGGGGTTGCCTGTACGCACAAGCAGTACGGTACTGCTGGTAAAGGGTACGGATTTGTTGGGTAGGGCGTTTTGCCAGTCTTTTTTGACCAAGTCTTTTGCCACCAGCACATCAATGTCAGAATTTTGGTTCATGGTGGCGACATCGGCAGCAAGCCCATTGGCGACCGACAGCGCTTGTTTGCTAGAGCCGCCATGCGACTGCTTGATACTGACGCTGACAGTGGGGTCAATGCTTTTGTAGTGCTCAATAAATAAGGGGTTGTACGCCTTATAAAAATCTCGTGAAACGTCATAAGAGACGTTGAGTAGCTCCACTTGGCTGGGTTTGGTGGTGTTTTGTGTGGTTGTAGTGCTTTTTTCGCCACAACCACCCAAGGCAAGGGTGGCAATGGCAATGGCAAAAAATTTAATATTCATCACGATTTCCAATTAATAATAAATGATGAGCTATTGTAAAATACCACCGCAAAAATGATTAGGTAAAAAATGGGAAATGACTATTCTATTTGGGAATTTAAAAGATATTGATAAAGTG
>JBHAZZ010000045.1:0-22197 GCA_041781275.1 Moraxella sp. | reverse complement strand
GTGGCGATAGCTTCTTTGATTTTGATGACGACATCAGGCATTCGTATGTCTTTGGGGCTGTTTATTGAGCCCATCACACACATGGGGACGGTCAGTGTCGTACAAATCAGTTTTGCGCTGGCGGTAACGCAGCTGATGTGGGGTGTTTCGCAGCCTATTGTTGGGGCGGTGGCGGACAAATTTGGCGCATTGACGGTGCTGATGGGTGGTACGCTGCTTTTGGCGATTGGCTGTGCGCTTGTGCCGTTTTTATTGTCAAAATGGGGGCTGGTGCTGACGCTTGGGGTGTTGGTGGCGTTTGGTGCAGGGGCGGGCAGTTTTTCGGTGTTGATGGGGCAGGTGGCAAACACCGTGCCTGTCAACAGTCGGGGGCTTGCGTCAGGGGTGATTAATGCAGGTTCATCGTTTGGGCAATTTTTGTTTGCGCCATTGGTGCAGTGGCTGATTGCGCTGCCGCTACTTGGCAAAGGCTTAGGGTGGCAGTTGGCGTTTTGGGTGCTGGCAGGGTTGTCTTTGTTTTGTTTGCCTTTGTCGTGGTATTTGGTGGCAACGTCCAAAAAACTAAAACCTGCCACAGCACCAACCATCACAGCCCCAGAGCAGACGCTGTTTCAGGCGCTTAAAGATGCCTTGCGTAACAAAGATTATTTGCTCATTCATTTTGCGTTTTTTACTTGTGGGTTTCATGTGGCGTTTTTGGTAACGCATTTGCCTTTGGAAGTAACGCTTAAGGGATTACACGTCAATGTGGCGTCTTGGTCGTTGGCGCTGATTGGACTGTCTAATGTTGTGGGCAGTTTGGCGGTGGGGGCGATGGTGGGGCGTTATCGCTGTAAATACATTTTATTTTGGATGTATTTAAGCCGAGTGGCGCTGATTGGCATTTATTTGTTGTTACCAAAAACGGCGACCACGTTTTATTTGTTTGCCATCGGGCTTGGGCTGACGTGGCTTGCGACCGTGCCACCAACGGCAGGGGCGATTGGTAAACTGTGTGGCGTGCGTTATTTGGCGACACTGTTTGGGTTAAGTTTGTTAAGCCATCAAGTGGGCGGATTTTTGGGGGCGTATTTGGGCGGATTGGCGATGGAAAATTTTGGGGCGTATCAGTATGTGTGGTATGCTGATATGGTGCTGGCGTTTTTGGCGGCGGTGAGCAATTTGCCCATCAATGAGCCCAAAACCACCCCCGCTTCAGTATCCCCCAAATAAACCATCAAGCATAATCCCTTGCCCCAAAAATTGCCGTACCCACACGCACCATCGTAGAGCCGTGTGCGATGGCATCTGCCATGTCGCCGCTCATGCCCATAGACAGCGTGTCCCATTGGGGTAGGCTATGGCGCTGTTTGATGTCGTCAAAAATGGCTTTGGTTTTGGCAAAAGCGTCCGTACCTGCCTTATCAGGAATGATCATCAAGCCCCGCAGATTCAACCTATGATAGCTTTGGATTTGGGCGATAAGGCTGTCTAATTCATGCACTTGGCAACCTGATTTACTGGCTTCGTTGTCAATGTTGAGCTGGATTAGCACATTTAAAGGCGGCAGATGATCAGGGCGCTGCTTGTGTAGGCGTTCGGCGATGATGTCTCGTTCTAGGGTTTGTACCCAATCAAAATGACTGGCGATGTCTTTGGTTTTGTTGCGCTGAATGTGTCCGATATAATGCCAAACAATGGGCAAATCGGTCAGCTTTTGCATTTTGCCTAGGGCTTCTTGCACATAATTTTCGCCAAACTGCACTTGCCCTGCACCAAACAGTGTACGAATGTCATCGGCAGGTTTGGTTTTTGAGACCGCCAACAAGGTGGCATGAGCGTGATGGGTGTGATTTAGGTCATCTATCGTTTGGCGAATATCCAAAAAACGCTCAATTAACAAAGAATTAGCCATGATAAGTTGTGTCTATTGATGAAGGTTTGCACTATTTTAACAAAAATTACCATCAAAGGTAAAAACTTTGGCATAAACCGCCTTGTAAAGGGGCTTATGAACGTGTTTTAATAAGCAATATTGTGAATTATCTAATTATTGGGTAAATTTTTGTATAATTTTTGCATATATTATAAAATGAAAGAATGTGTTAAACTTTGCTCTATGTGATTAGAATATAAGATAAATTGCTTAAAATGTGAGCAATTTAACACGGTTTCAAAGATTGTATAGAAAAGATTGTATAGAATTAATGCCAAAGCACTTCTTATCTACAGTGCTTATTTGCTAAAAAGGTATCATTATGTCGTCTCCCAGTATTGAAGACCTGTTGCGCTTTGTGGTCAAAAATAAAGCGTCTGACCTGCACTTGTCCGCAGGATTGCCCCCCATGATTCGTGTTGATGGGGAAGTGATGCGTATTAACACGCCTGAAATGGATCATTCTACCGTGCATAAATTGATTTATGACATCATGAATGACAAACAGCGTGCCGATTATGAAGAATTTTTTGAGACGGATTTTTCGTTTGAAATTCCCAATTTGGCACGATTTCGTGTGAACGCCTTTAACCAAAACCGTGGGGCAGGGGCGGTATTTCGTACCATTCCTTCTCGTGTTTTGACCATGGACGACCTTGGCATGGGTCCTGTCTTTAAAAAAGTGTCAGATTTTAAACGTGGGGTGGTTTTGGTAACAGGTCCGACAGGTTCGGGCAAATCCACCACGCTTGCAGCGATGATTAACTACATCAACGAAACACGAAAAGAACACATTTTGACCATTGAAGACCCCATTGAATTTGTTCACGAATCCAAAAAATCACTCATCAACCAACGTGAAGTCCATCGTGATACCTTAAGTTTTGACGCTGCACTACGTTCGGCGCTGCGTGAAGACCCTGACGTGATTTTGGTGGGGGAAATGCGAGACCTTGAGACCATTCGTCTGGCTTTGACTGCCGCCGAAACGGGGCATTTGGTGTTTGGAACACTGCATACCAACTCGGCTGCCAAAACCATTGACCGTGTGATTGACGTTTTTCCTGCTGCCGAAAAAGACATGATTCGTGCCATGTTGTCAGAATCTTTGCAAGCGGTTATCTCACAGGCACTCATCAAGCGTGTGGGTGGCGGACGTGTGGCGGCGCACGAAATCATGATTGGCACACCCGCCATTCGTAACCTTATTCGTGAAAACAAAGTTGCACAAATGTACTCTGCTATTCAAACAGGGGCGGGCGAAGGCATGATTACCCTTGATCAAACGCTCAAAAACTTGGTGGCAAGCCGTACCATCACCAAAGAGTCGGCTCGTGTCTATGCCAAACAGCCCGAAGCGTTCTACTAATTAAAAATACAAGCCATAATACCATCAAGAGAACAGTATGGATTTTGATAAATTATTACAAGTCATGATTGCCAAAAATGGTTCGGACTTGTTTATTACCGAAGGCGTGCCACCGTCTTTGAAAGTAAACGGCACAATTTTGCCGATGACTAAAACCCCTTTGACTGCCGAACAAACCATGCATTTGGTAACGTCAATCATGACCGATTCGCAAAAAAAGGAATTTGCCGAAACCAATGAATGTCAGTTTGCCATCTCGGACAAAGCAGAAACCGCCCGTTTTCGTGTGTCTGCATTCATTCAGCGTGATAAAGCAGGCATGGTGCTGCGTAAAATTGAAACGCAAATCCCGACCACTGACGATCTAAAATTGCCGTCCATCTTAAATGAACTTGCCATGAAAAAGCGGGGCATTATTTTGCTTGTGGGGGCGACAGGTACGGGTAAATCCACCACGCTTGCGGCGATGATTGGTTATCGTAACCAAAACTCTCGGGGGCACATCATCACCATTGAAGACCCGATTGAATACGTTCATCAGCACAAAGGCTGTATCGTTACTCAACGTGAAGTGGGGATTGATACGCTGTCTTTTGAAGAAGGGCTAAAAAACACCCTGCGTCAAGCGCCCGATGTGATTTTGATTGGTGAGATTCGTAACCGTGAAGTCATGAGTTATGCCATTCAGTACGCCGAAACAGGGCATTTGGTGTTTGCCACTTTGCACGCCAACAACGCCAACCAAGCCTTGGACCGTATCATTCACTTTTTTGAAGCCGACCGCCACAGCCAGTTATTCATGGATTTGTCGCTTAACTTGCGTGCCATCATTGCTCAGCAGCTCATTCCTACGCCAGACGGTAAAGGTCGCCGTGCCGCCATTGAGATTTTGCTTGGCACACAGCTTATCGCAGACTATATCCGTAAAGGTGAAATTCATGAGATTAAGCCTGTGATGAAGCGTTCTCGTGATATCGGTATGCAAACCTTTGATCAGGCGCTGTTTGATTTGTACGAAAATGGCGAAATCACTTATGCAGACGCCATCAAACACGCCGACAGCCCCAACGACCTGCGCCTACAAATCAAACTAGAAAGTAAGCACGCCAAAGGGGGCAATTTGGACGAAGGGGCAGACAAATTGTCTATTGATTTGGGCGATTATAGCTAAAAAAGTGGCGATACGCTGAATTTATAACAGCCTAGCAAAACCCCATGCCAAGCTTTTGATTTGTCTAAGAGATGTATCCAAAAATTGGCGTGGGGTTAATGACTTGATGTGGGTTTGATTAATGTCAAAATGACAAAATCATCATTCTAAGGTTTTTTGGCAGTCTTCGCTGCTACAAACCCCATACAGCACCAAAGAATGCCCTGACAGCTTAAAGCCATGCTCTGCGGCGACTTTGTGTTGTTCTTCTTCTATGACACTGTTGCGAAACTCTTCAATTCTGCCACACACATCGCACACCAAATGATCGTGATGTTCGTCTTGAACGATTTCAAACACTGACAGATTGTTTTCAAAGTTGTGGCGTTCAACAATGCCTGCTTGTTCAAACTGTGTCAAAACACGATATACGGTCGCCAAACCCACGTCTTCGCCTTGACTGGCAAGCGCCCGATAGACATCTTCGGCACTCATGTGATGATGTTCGGCATTTTCTAATAATTCCAAAATCTTAATGCGGGGCAAAGTTACTTTTAATCCTACTTTACGCAAATCTTTATTTGTAAAACTCATGTCTCACCTTTATTACTACAGAGTAAATGCCGTTACTGTAACATAATTTCACCCATTTTACATCACCAAAAATACAAAAATTGCCCGATGTGGCTTATTTTATGGCGAAATGGGCTTGCATATTTGACCGCTTGTGTTTAATATGGGCGTATTTGCTCATTGAGATTGGAAATTTCATGAAACCGATAAAACATTTGTTAAAAATTAGCACTTTATGTCTTGGTGTGTCTTTGCTTTCGGCGTGTGGTATTTTTCGGGTTTACACCATTGATTTGCCCCAAGGCACGCCCATTACGTCCGCTCAGGCAAGTGAAGTGAAGGTGGGCATGACGGTTGATCAGGTGCAATATTTGCTCGGCAGTCCTGCGCTGCGTGATACGCTCAATCCCAACCGTTTTGATTATTTGTATGATTACACCGCAGGTACAGATGGCAAAGCGGCGGGCAAAAAACACGTCAAAAACGCCAGTCAATATTTAAGCATTTATTTTGAACATGGGCGAGTGGTGCGTATTGTCGGACGTGAGACCTTGCCACGCACCACGCAGTAATCAGTAAACAAAAAAACAGATGATGGGTGTGCTTATTTGCCTGTCATCTGTTTTTATTTGTGGTAAGTTTTGGGTGTCTTATGCCAAGTTGCCCAAAAAGCCAGTGATGTGATGATTGAGCAAGTGAATCTAAATCATATTAATTACCGATTTTGGCTTCTAATACGGTCAAATCTTCTTCATCGTTATGCACTTTGCCCACTTTTTTGAAACCTTCAAAAAACGTGGTTTTCCCCAAATCTTTGAGCGTCAATGCGTTATGTAACTGCCACAATAGCTCCAAAGCGGTAACTGCCGTTTCGTCTTCGGCACGCACTTGTAGGGTGATGTCTTGTAATGTGGGTTTGCCTGTGAGTGTTTCGGGGTGGTTTAGGTGTTCATCGGCGGACAACTCGTCTGCGCTTGTGATGACGGCTTGATAAAACAAATACACCACAGGTTCATCAAAGCTGATTTGGCGCAAATCCGTCTGACGCAACTCATTGTCCAAAATGTCGTTATATGCCAAAACCGCCTGATAAAATGCTGTCAAATCTTCATAAAGGCGGTCATTAAACGCCCAAAACACCCGATCAAATAACGTCAAATCCACATCGTTTGGCAAATGACTGTCGCCACAAGCGTTGGGGCGGTTGGTGTCTATGATGGGTGGGCAGGGGATATTGGCGGTTTCTAGGGCTTGCATGAGTGCGATGTTGCCTTGTTCAAGACGATAACGCATTTCTTCTTTGTAAAGGGGCACCAGTGTATAAAACACCACACTTTTGCCAGTGGGCAGTTTTAGCATTGCCACATCATCGCCATCATCAGCTTCAATCAGTAGCAAACTGGTGAATTTGCCCGCCAAAGGCTGCGTGGGAATGATGTGTCCACTGGCAAGGTAGCCACCATGATGAAAAGTATGCGTGGCAAGCAAAGTCAGGTACTGCACTGACCACAAATAGCGTTCATCGGTGCTGTCAGCTTGCCAGTCCAAAGGCAAACGCACCAAAAGTTCGGCATGACGTGGGGTAACGATGTCTGGCGTGGTCATGACGCTGCTGCCCATGCCTTTGGTGATGAGCGTATAATAAGGGCGATCGCTGTCTGGCTCAATCAGGCAGATTTCGGGGGCGTGTGGGTCTGTGTCGGGCAGCACTTTGGCAATACTACCAAACACCCGACGCACATAATAATTGTATGCACTGTTATCAATGGCGTGATAACGTAGCGCTGTGGGTGAGTCTGTGTCTTGTTGGTAGTTGGCGGTTAGGCATTTGACTGTGGGGTCATAATACAAAAATCCGCTATCCACCATTTGCGACAGCTCATCTATCAGGGCGTATAAATTGGGATAATCCCAATAAATTTCATAATGTGCCAAGTTTTCATCGTACAACACGGTGATGATTTGACCGACTTGTCCGCCGTGATTGGGGCTTAAGTCCACGCACGTCAAACACACCGTCTCATCGTGTTCGTTTTCTTTGATACATAAAGGCAGCCAATGGTGATGATAAAGACAGTTTTTGATACGTTCATCAAAATAAGGGTGTGTTAGGGTCAAATTTTGCCAGTCATCGCCAAAGGTGTCGCTGAGTTTTTGGACATAAGTGTCTTTGGCAAGCAGAGCGTCTTCCAAACTTAAAAAATGATGAAAAGCGTCCGTATCGGCAAAATATGCCCCGATTTTTTGTCCGTTGAAAGTGCGATAAAATTGTTTGATGTCGTCGGGCAATGCTGTCCCAAAAGTTTGCTCAAAATCATGAATTTCTTGGTCGCTTGCTGGCAAGTGTAACCCTTCGGCAACTTTGGGGGCGTGTGTTTGTAACAAATCCACAAAGTCTTTTAGGAGAAATTCAATGCCACCTTTGCCGCCTGTGATGATTTCTTGGGGCGTGGCGTGATGGCGTGTGCATTGTGCCAAATAAGCCAACAGCTCATCTTCGTCTTGGTGGTCGCCGCTTGCCGTCAGGTGCTGTTTGGCATGAACGACATCGCCCAAATGAAAGTAAGCATAACCAAGGTTATAATGCCATGCTTTTTTGTTTACTTTGCTTTCGTCCAATTCGCTTAAAATACGAACGGCACGTTTTAGGTAAGAAAGGTTGTCATCGCTGGGGTCTTGCCAATAGACGTTATTGCACGCACACGCCTGTTCTAGCAAAATGTCGGGCGTTTTTTGTGATTCTTTTAGGTTGTCCACCAAGGCGATGATGTCAAAAAAGCGTTCACTGGTGTCCCACATTTGTAGGGCGGTCAAAATTTGACTGTCGCTTAGCTTTTCAATGGGGGTGTTATTATAAAGTTGTTGTAAGGCAAAAACAGGCATAATAAGGCTCAACTAAAACCAAAAGTCTTGGTTTGTACAAGTGTTAAAGGTGGGTCTATTTTAATAAAAAACAATTAAAAAACATTAGAGTATCACGTTAAAAAAGAATAAAAAACCGCCATGTTACGGGCGGTTTTTTTGATGGGACGATTGGTAAAAGGCTAGTCAATAATAAAATGCTCAATCGCCATATCGGTCATCACTTCGGCGGATGCTGTCATGCTGCCAGACAGTCCTTCGGTGCGGGGAAGGATTTTTTCAAAGTAGAAGTTCGCCGTTTGCACTTTGGCAAGATAAAATTCATGGGGCTGCTCACCGCCATTTTTCATTTTATCAAAGGCTACCGCTGCCATTCTTGCCCAGTGATACGCCATCATGATGTAACCTGAATACATCAGATAATCTTCACAAGCGGCACTGACAATCTCACGGTTTTTGCGTTTGGCACTGATGGCAAGACGCAGCGTCAAGGTGTTCCATTCGGCGCACAGTTTGGTCAGTGCCCAGACGTATTTGCGCATTTCTTTGTCAAGGGCGTAGTCGCCGCACCACTTCATGATACTGGCGGTATAATCTCGCACCACTTTGCCGCCGCCATTGAGCAAAACTTTGCGTCCCAAAAGATCAAGGGCTTGTACGCCTGTTGTGCCTTCGTATAAGGTACTGATACGGGCGTCTCTGGCGATGAGTTCCATGCCCCATTCTTTGATGTAGCCATGACCGCCAAAAATTTGTTGGGCATTTTTGACTGACTCAATGGCAAGTTCGGTCAAAAAGCCTTTTAAAATGGGGGTATAAAAGCCCATTTTGTCGTCCCATTTGGTGATTTCTGCTTGATCGCCTGCCGCCACAGCGTCCGCCAAATGATCGGCGTAGCGTGCCACATGATAAAGCATCGATCTTGCCCCTTCGCTAAAGGCTTTTTGGATTAGGAGCATACGGCGCACATCGGCGTGATGAATGATGGCGTCGGCAGGATAATCGGGATCTTTGATGCCTGACAAAGTGCGCATGGAGCGGCGTTCTTTGGCGTAGGGCAAGGAGTTTTGAAATGCCAAATCCATGTGTGATAAGCCTTGCATACCTGTGCCAATGCGAGCGGTATTCATATAAGTGAACATCGCTTTTAGCCCTTTATTGGGTTCGCCAATCAAAAAGCCACGAGCATTGTCAAAATTAAGCACGCAGGTAGCCGATGAATTAATGCCCATTTTGTGTTCAATAGAGCCACAAGTTACGGCATTGCGTTCGCCTAGCCCTGTTTCGCTGGGCAAAAATTTGGGAACGATAAATAGCGAAATGCCCTTGGTGCCTTCTGGTGCGTTGGGCAGGCGAGCCAATACGATGTGTACGATGTTTTCGGTGAGATCGTGTTCCCCTGCCGAAATAAAAATTTTGCTGCCGCTGATGGCGTAACTACCGTCATCATTGGGTTTGGCGGACGTTTTCATTTGGTTTAGGTCGGTGCCGCAGCCTGCTTCGGTCAAACACATCGTGCCTGACCAGACGCCCGAGATTAGGTTTGGTAAATAGGTTTGTTTTTGGTCGTCCGTGCCGTATTGCAAGATGGTATTAACCGCACCCAAGGTCAAACCAGGGTACATCGCCCAAGGCCAGTTGGCGCTACCCATCATTTCAGATTTGATGAGATTGACCGACATCGGTAGTCCCATACCGCCATAGCTTTCAGGATAAGAAACCCCTTGCCAGCCACCTTCTACAAATTGGTCATAAGCTTCTTTAAAGCCTTTGGGGGTGGTTACGCTACCGTCTTTGAAATGACAGCCTTCAGCGTCCGCAGGTTGATAAATGGGCGCAAGCACCTGTTCGGCAAAATCGGCAAAGCCTTCCAAAATCATATTGACGGTTTCGGGATCGGCATTTTGTCCGCTTTTTAGGGTGCTATAATGCTTGGGATAATCAAAAACTTCATTGATCAAAAAGCGAATATCACGCAAAGGGGCTTTGTAGGTTAGCATGGTACACTCCGTTGTGCTTGAAAAATCTTAATATACCTTATTTTTGCACAAAGTGATACTATGTATAATTATTTTTCATGATTTTTTGGGTAATTGATAACTTTTATTTGGGCATTCTGACATTTCATATTTGCCATTAAAAATAAGCAAAAACGCTTAGTTTGGTTCTAAACACTTTCTAAATCATAATGAGTGTTATGAAGTGTCAGGATGTCCTTATACAATTCCCGACAAATCCACATCGGATAGGGTTATTTGTGTGTTTGTCCACTGCTCAAAACTAAGTTTGGCTTGTCCGATGAGCATACCAAAGCCGTCAAAACATTGGGCGTTTTGTGCTTGAAAATGGCTTAAAAATTCTGACTGTTTGCCATACATCATGTCGTAGGCAGTGCCACAAAGTACGTCGCTGTCAGCAAGGGGGAGCGTTTGTCCTGTGGTGCTGGCGCTGGTGGCGTTGATGATGACATCAAAATAACCCGTCAAGTTTGTCGCAGTCAGCGGTAGGGCGGTCAGTGTTTTGCCTGTGGGGACAAAGGGCGCAAGGTCGGTAATCAACTCTTGGGCTTTGGATAAGGTGCGATTAAAAATCACGATGTTAGCGCCTGCTTTGAGCAGGGGCAGTACCGCTCCCCGAGTAGCACCACCTGCACCCAAAATCGCCACGTTTGACTGCTGTAAATGAATCCCTTTTGCCAACAGATCGCCCACCAAACCTTGACCGTCTGTGTTGTCGCCATAAAGTTTGCCGTCCCTTAGCATTAGGGTATTGACGGCTTTGGCGGTTTTGGCGTTATCGCTGAGTGCTTGGCATAGCTCAAAAGCGTGTTCTTTGAAAGGGAGCGTTACGTTCGCTCCTGTGCCGCCACCACAAAAAAAGGCTTCTACGACCGCCTTAAAGCTGTCTTGACTGTTGGGGCAAAATTGACGTTGGTAACTGATGGTTAGTCCCAGTGATTTGGCAAAGGTTTGGTGAATTTGTGGGCTTTTGGAATGGCTGATGGGGTTGCCGATGACGATAAAATGGTGCATAAGTTGCCTTATTTGTGTGCTTTGCAGTAAAATTAAGAAGTTATTAGCCGATTTTATCATAAAAATGACCGAGACTTTCACGCCAAAAAGACGTTTATTTGTTGTTTTGCTCGTCAGTGTGCTTGCGCTGCTGACTTGGTTTGGGGCATCAAAGGTTAAGCCAAACAAAACAGCAGCCCCAAGCCAAGCGCCCAAAGTCTATCAGGCGGTGGTCTATGATGTCGCCACTTGGCAAGCCGCCCAAAAACAAAAAACACCAGATGACAAAGCGCTGCTGTTCTTGTTAGGAGATGGGGCGGCAGAGAGTGAAGCCTTGGATTTTTATGGGGCTAAGGCAAAAGAATATCGTTTTGCGTCTTTGACCGAGCCTATGCTGTCTGTCATCGTCAGCGATGAGCTGTTTGAAGTGCATTGGTATCATGCTGTCGCCAAAGATACCGACAGCGATAAAGCGGTCAGTGTGGCATACGCCAAAAAAGCGTATCAACTTTTGGGGGTGGTTTATGGTTTGGACGTGTCATTTATGCAGGATTTGTTAGACAGCAAAGACGTGAAACGTGCAGGCGTGGTCTTTGCCAAATGTCAGATGTATCGCTGTCAAATCGTTCTTGATAAGGCGCAATCACACATCAAAAGCACGCTTACCAAAACGGATACCAAGGGTTAAAAAAGCCATAAGGGTAGCCGTAGCCATACCGATAACGATCAAGGCGTTCGCTCATTTCGTATTGCTCTAGTCCCATCATGTTGGCGTGGTGCAGTTCTTCTAAATTGTCTTCACAAACCCCTGTGAGTGTGTAGCCCATACGCCCCATTTGGTAGGCGTTGGATTTGGTGCAATAAACTTTTAGCCCCTTTTGCCGACCTTCTTCCCATGCTTGACGATTGGGGGTGCTGATACCTTGACAGGTTTTGCCATGTTGCAGGATTTTTTGTGCGTTAGCGCCTTGGGTGCCGTCTTGATAGCCCACGGCTGACCAATCGGCGGTCATACAATCGTCTTTTTTGAGTGTGGCGGTGGTGGCACAGCCTGACAAAGCCAAGACAGCAAGTGCCAAAAATGTGAATTTGTGCATAAAAATCCCCAAAAATAGGTCATCTGTATTATCCCACGTTTGACAAATGAGAGCAATCACGCCACAAAAAAACGCACAACATCACGTCATGCGTTTTTAAAGTAGCCAATCTTGGTTTAAATGGGCTTACTGTGTAACTGGTGCGGGCGCTTCCATGTCCATATCAGGTTTTGGCTCGCCTTTTTTGCCGTGTTTTTTGGACTTATGCTCTGGGTTGTCGTGCATGGGCTTTTCGCCTTTACAGGTCAATTCATAAGCTTTGCCGTCTTCGGTGGTTACGGTCAAGAAGGCGTCAGGACCTTTGGCGTGCCAGTCATACAAAGATTTGGGGTTGCTTTTGTTGGTAAAACGCATACCTGAACCTGTCACATCGCTGGTCAAAGTAACGTCAGCACCTGTCAAGCCAAGGCTTGGGGCGGTGATGTTTAGTAGTGCAGTTTCTTTTTTGGGGTTGTAAGTGGCGTTAATTACAGCGTCTTTGTCGCAAGTGTATTTACTGGTCATCACGCCGTGTTTTTTGCCCTTTTTAAAGATTTTTTTGTGCATGGGTTTTTCGGCGTTAGGGGCAGATGGGTTATCTGTTTTGGTGGTGGCACAGCCTGTCATGACCAAAGCACTAGCCACGCCAACGGCAATCAATAGTTTTTTCATAAACAACTCCTAATCACAAAAATAACAAACAAACATATTGTAACATAATAATTTGTTACATTTGTAACACAAGTTTTGAGCATTCATAGCACATTTGTGAAATTTGCTCACAATTTTCACATCATCAATGGTTGCTGATGTAGCCTGTTTCGTCGGATTTGGCTAAAGTAGGGTGGCTTGCGTCTTTGATGTTGGCACGCAGCACAAAATAACCGATGACACCCGACACCACAGAACCCAAAATAATGCCAAGTCTGGGATCGTAGCCTTCGGGTATGCCACCAAACGCCAAACCACTGACAAACAAAGACATGGTAAAACCAATGCCACACAGTAGCGACACGCCATAAACTTGCATGAGTGTGGTGTTTTTTGGGGCGGCAGCAAGCTTTAATTTGATGGCTATCAAAAACGGCAACATCACCCCAATTTGTTTGCCGACCAAAAGCCCCACCGCAATGCCCAGTGGCACGCCATGAAACAAACTGTTAATGCTTGCACCTGCCAAAGAAATGCCGGCATTGGCAAAGGCAAACAAAGGCAAAATGCCAAACGCTACCGTATTATGCAAGTCGTGTTCTAGCTCTTCTAAGGGAGAATGTTCGGGGTCGTTTTTGTTGCGCAGTGGGATAAAAAATGCCAACAGTACGCCTGCCAAAGTGGCGTGCACCCCTGATTTTAACATGGCAGCCCAAAGCACCAAACCAATCATAAAATAAGGGGTCAAACGCACCACATTCATGCGGTTAAGTAAAAACAGTAGTGGCAAGCACACCGCCGCCACCCCAAGCGACACAAGCGACAATTCAGACGTATAAAATAAAGCAATGATGATGATTGCTCCAAGGTCATCAAAAATGGCAATGGACACCAAAAAAACTTTTAAAGAGTTGGGTACTTTATCGCCGAGCAAGCTTAGTACGCCAATGGCAAAGGCAATGTCGGTGGCGGTAGGAATTGCCCAGCCTTGCATAGAAATGCTGTTGTCATAATTAAAAGCGGCATAAATCAATGCAGGAAATATCATACCGCCTATCGCACAAACCGCAGGCAATAAGATTTGTTTGATGTCGGACAATTCGCCAATCAAGGCTTCTCGTTTTAATTCTAAGCCCACCAAAAAGAAAAACACCGCCATCAAGCCATCATTGATCCAATGGTGAGCGTCTTTATCAATGGAAAAATTGCCAATTTGTACCGACACAGGCGCATGAATGAACGCATGATACAGGTCGTGTAAGGGCGAATTGGCGACTATCATGGCAAGTATGGCAGCGACGGCAAGCACAATACCGCCTGCCGCTTCTAGCTCAAAAAAGGCTTTAATGCGGGCAAGAGACATAAATTATCCTTATTATAAGATGACTTTTAGAAATATATCATAAAAATAAAGACATCTAAAGGATTTTTGCAATTTTATGGCGTACATCGTGTGTTAAAAATGTCAGGTTTGTTGGCTTTGTGTGTGCTGTGTTTAAAAAATGCGTTGGTCATTAAATCATTGTGGCAAACACTTGCTTTTGGGTTTGTTGGATAATCACAAGATAAATGCACAAGATAAATGATTGGACAAATGAATGAAAGCACCAATAAGACGTATTTGCGGTGTATAATAGGCAATTTTGTGAACGACAAGGTAGTGATGACGCATTTTTCTTTGGTTTCCAGACCCAAAATATTGTTGGGTATTACAGGCGGTGTGGCGGTCTATAAAACGGCATACTTGGTGCGACTGCTGGTTAAGGCAGGTTTTGATGTGCGAGTGATGATGACGCAGTCAGCGTGTGAATTTATCACGCCTTTGACCATGCAAGCGTTAAGTGGTCATGCAGTATCACGAGATTTGTTTGATGAAAGTGCCGAGCTTGGCATGGGACATATTGAGCTTGCCAAATGGGCGGATCTGATCATGATTGCCCCAGCTTCTGCCAATACCATCGCAAAGCTGGCAAACGGCTTGGCAGACAACCTTTTGACCACCGTGTGTCTTGCCACCCAAGCGCCCATCATACTTGCTCCCGCCATGAATCAACAGATGTGGGCAAATGCTTTGGTGCAGGACAATTTGACAAAGCTTCGCCGTGTTGGAATAGATGTGCTAGAGCCTGACAGTGGCGCTCAGGCGTGTGGCGATGTGGGCGTGGGGCGACTGCCTGAACCTGAAACGCTGTTTGCTTATCTCAATCACAAAATCACCCAAAGTCAAACCCCACAAGTTTTGGCAGGCAAAACGGTGGTGATCACCGCAGGGGCAACCCTTGAACCCATCGATCCTGTACGATTTTTGTCCAATCATTCTACAGGGAAAATGGGATTTGCGGTGGCGGCAGCTTGTCATCATGCAGGGGCGAAGGTCATTTTGGTGTGTGGCAAAAAAGTAACGCTACAAGCACCGCTTGGGGTTTGTCGCATTGATGTGGGAACGGCAGATGAAATGCTTGCTCAATGTTTATCCATTGTTCAGGAACAAACGGTGGACGTATTTATTGCCACCGCTGCCGTTGCCGATTACAAGATGGCGACCGTCGCTCCCCATAAACTCAAAAAAGTGGCAGGCGTGGATACATTGACTTTGCAATTGGTCAAAAATCCTGACATCTTGGCGACCATCGCCAAAACGTATCCCAAAACGCTGACCGTCGGTTTTGCTGCCGAAACACAAGACACCGCCAATTATGCCAAAGGCAAATTACAAAGCAAAAAGCTAGACATGATAGCGTGTAATGATGTTTCAGACAGCAGCATTGGTTTTGGCAGTGATGATAATGCCATGACGTTATTTTTTGCGGACAAATATGAACTTGACCCCAAAACTCTTGCCAAAGCACCCAAAGCGACCATCGCCAAACAATTGGTGGTAAGTATTGGACGATTATTGGGCTGACCTTAAAAATTATTTGCGCTTATTTGTTTGCACCTTAGTAAAGTTGTAATTTTATTTGGCATTTTTGCCAAAATGGTGTATTTTAGTTGCCTACATTTGTTTATTGAAACTGAAATTTATGTTTAAGGAAGAGACTATGCAATCTTTTACTGTACCTGCTGATCGTGCATGGCATCAAACTTATCAAGAATACGGCATTGAAAATCATGCAAGTATTCCTGATAATGTGTCGTCCTTGCTTGACAGCTTTGAGCAAAATTTTGCCAATCACGGTAATAAAATTGCCTTCACCTGTATGGGTGCGTCCATTACTTATGCCGAACTTGATACCTACAGTCGTCAGATTGCCGCTTATTTACAGTCCATTGGCTTAGAAAAAGGCGATAAAGTGGCGGTGATGATGCCAAACATTTTGCAGTATCCCATTGCCATGGTTGGGGTGGTGCGTGCAGGCATGGTTTTGGTGAACGTCAATCCTTTATATACGGCGCACGAACTGGAACACCAGCTCAAAGACAGCCAAGCCAAAGTCTTGTTCATCGTAGAAAACTTTGCTCATGTTTTTGAAAAAGTACAAGACAAAGGGCAAGTCAAACACATTGTGGTTGCCAGCATTGGCGATATGATGGGCTTTAAGGGGGTGATTGTCAATCTGGTGGTGCGTTACATCAAAAAAATGGTACCCACTTGGAACATTCCCAACCACATCACCTTTAAAGACGCACTCAATCAAGTCTCTGCCAGTCGCTATGTGCGCCCCAGTCTTGGGCGTGATGACGTGGCGGTGCTACAGTACACAGGCGGCACCACAGGGGTGGCAAAGGGGGCAATGCTGACGCACGCCAACTTGCTTATCAATGTTGAGCAGTGTATGCCTTTTGTGAAAAAAGTTTTTCCGACCAGTGAAGATTTGACAGGCAAATACATTGCGGTGGCACTGCCTTTGTATCATATTTTTTCGTTTACGGCGTGTGCACTGCTTGGCATGAAAATGGGCTTTAGTTTGCTGTTGATCACCAACGCCCGTGATTTTGATGCGCTGACCAAAGATTTTGCCAAATATAAACCTGTGTTTTTCCCTGCGGTCAATACTTTGTTTAATGCACTGGCGCACCATGAAGGGTTTAAAAACCTAGATCACAGCAATTTACGTTTGTCGTTGGGTGGTGGTATGTCAGTACTTCCCAAAACCGCAGAAATTTGGGAAAAATTAACCGGCAGTTATATTGTAGAAGGGTATGGGCTGTCCGAGACATCGCCTGTATTGACCTTAAACCCACCAGGGCAATACACCAACAAAATCGGCATTCCGTTTCCTGATACTGACGTGATTTTGCTTGATGATCAAGACAATGTCGTGGCACAAGGCGAGCTTGGTGAAATTTGCGCCAAAGGCCCGCAAGTCATGAAAGGCTATTGGAACCGTCCTGACGAAACCGCCAAAGTGATGACCAAAGATGGCTATTTTCGCACAGGCGACATCGGTGTGATGGATGAAAAAGGCTTTTTTAAGATCGTTGATCGCAAAAAAGACATGATTTTGGTGTCGGGCTTTAACGTGTATCCCAACCAAGTAGAAGAAGTCATCACATCGCACCCCAAAGTGCTAGAATGTGGCGTGATCGGTGTGCCTGACGAGCATAGTGGTGAAGTGGTCAAAGCCTTTATTGTCAAAAAAGACGAGACGCTGACCGAAGCGGAAGTGCGTGCGTGGGTCAAAGAAAACTTGACGGGCTATAAGCGTCCGAAGTACATTCAATTTATGAGCGAACTGCCAAAATCCAATGTCGGTAAAATCTTGCGTAAAGATTTGCGCAGTTTAGAAGACAACAAAAAAGCATAAAGCAAAAAACCCGCCAAGCCAGGTGGGTTTTTCTTTTGGGGGTTTTGGTGTGATAAGTCGCCATCACTTGGGGTCAAGGGCTTGCCATTTTTGCTGTTTCGTTTTACCATAACTTTAATTTTAGTTATTCAAGAGATGAGTCATGCGACACAATAACCGTGCCACCAACGCCTTGCGCCCCATCAGTTTTGAGCGTCAATACACCAAACACGCCGAAGGGTCGGTGCTTGTCAGTTTTGGCGATACCAAAGTTTTATGCAATGTCAGCATAGAAGCAGGTGTACCCCGTTGGCTAAAAGGTCAAGGTCAAGGCTGGCTGACTGCCGAATATGGTATGCTACCCAGAGCGACAGGTACCCGCACAGGGCGTGAAGCCGTCAAAGGCAAACAATCAGGACGTACCCAAGAAATTCAGCGCCTGATCGGTCGCTCACTGCGTGCCATGCTTGATTTGTCCAAACTTGGCGAAAATACCATTTATGTGGACTGTGATGTCATTCAAGCCGATGGCGGCACACGCACCGCCAGTATCACAGGGGCAGCGGTGGCATTGATTGATGCGCTAAATACATTGCAGCGCAACAAACAGCTCAATGCCGATCCATTGGTTGGACTGGTGGCGGCGGTGTCGGTCGGTATCAAAGACGGACAGGCGTATTTGGATTTGGATTATCAAGAAGATTCAAGCTGTGATACTGATCTTAATGTGGTGATGACTGAAGCGGGCGGATTTATTGAAATTCAAGGCACTGCAGAAGGCAAGCCCTTTAGTTGGGACGAAACCACCGCCATGTTGGCACTGGGCAAAGCAGGCATTGAAGAGATCATTGCTTTACAAAAACAAGCATTGGGTTTGTCATGTTAAAAGTGATTGATGAAGGCGTACAAATCACGCTGTCGGGTAAGCCCAAAGACCCTTTATTTATGCTGTCGTTTGTGCTGCTTGCGGTGGCGATACTTGTGGCGATATCTGCCATGACCTTATCAACCAAGGCGACGCTGTTCATACTGTTTGTGTTTGCCTGTTTGGTGTTTGGGTTTAATTCCTACAAACGACGTTTGGCAAGTAAAACTTTTATTGTTTCAGGCACGCTGACGGTCAAAAACCGCCATTTTATTGGGGGTGGTCATGCCATCAAACTGTCAGAAAAAGCCAAAATAACGCTCACTGCAGAAAGTTTATTGATTGAAGATTTGGGGCGTACTTGGGTGTTGTCGGGGTTTGATGATGGCAGAGAAATTCATGTTGCCAAATCGGTGCTTGAAGGCAAAGCCCTAGAAAAACAAGAAAAAGCCATACGTTTGTTGTGAGTTGTTACCCATAAAAAAGCGATACCAAAAAAGTATCGCTTTTGTTTTTTGCTGACCTTACTGGGCAGGCGCAGGTGCAGGCGTGGTTGGTGCAGGAGTGGGCGCTGCATTGGCAGGTGTGCCTTGTGGCGCAGGGGCTGTTCCTTGTGCTTGTGAAGTGGTAGCAGTGCCTACGTTTGTTTTTTGCTTTTCTAGCTCTTTGATTTGAGCTTCTAATAAAGCAATTTGTTCTGCTTTGGCGGCGGTCAGCTCTTCCATGACGGTCAGCTGTTCTTCAATGATTTTGCCTTGTTCGTTAAGACGGGTGTCAGTGTCTTTTAGGCGGTCAATCTCTTCTTTTTGTAGCGCTTGATCGCTTGGGATTTCAGCGTTCAAAATTTCATCAGGATTAACCACAGGAGTGTTGCTGGGCAAAATGTCTGTGGTGGGCGCAGGCGCAGGAGCTGGGGCGGGTGCTGGGGTTTGTGCCACAGGTGCAGGCGCAGGCGCTGGAGTAGGTGCAGGTGTGTCATTATTTAAGAACAACATATATCCTGCGCCACCTGCAAGAACGACTGCCAATAAGCCACCTAATAGCAATGTGTTGCTTTTTTTGCCATTTGCCCCTTGGGTTTTGGCAGGCTTGGTAACTTTGGTGCTACGAGCAGGTTTTGCGGTGGTGGATTTTGCGCCAAACAGTCCTTTTTTGGGTTTGGCTTGCGAAGTTTCGCTTGTATTAAGCGTGTCATCAACACCGCCATCAAGGGTATCTGACAGCTCAGGTGTGGCTTTTGGAGTTTTGTCTTTTTTGCCAAATAAGCTAAATTTGGGTTTGGCTTTTTTGTCATCTGCTGCCGTTTCGCTGTCGGCGACTGGTTTTTTTGCCATGCGGGTGGGGCGTTTTGCGGGCGTTTCTTTTTTGCTGTCGTCTTTTTTGCCAAAACGTCCGCTAAAAAAGCCTTTTTTCTTGGGGGTTTCTTCTTGGGTGCTTGATTGTGCATGGTGCATGGCTGCCCCTGCTGCCAGTCCAACACCTGCGCCCACCGCCGCATCGCCAAAATCCACACCATCATCAGACATGGGCGCTTCTTCTAACTGCAAGACGGGATCTGATGGGTTTTGTAAATCATCAAAGCCAGAAAAATTACCGCCACCAACAGCGCCCACATCAAGGGTTGATGTTGGTTCAAGATTGAAGGCGTTGTCCGATCCCAGTTGTTTTAAGAAATCTTCATCAATGCCCACAGGTTCAGGCTCAGGCGTATTTGTGCTACCAAATAAAGCGTCCAATTCGGCATCGCCCGAACCTGTTTTGGGTGGGGTCTGTGTGGCAATATTGGCAAAATAATCGTCAATATTTTTGCTGGTGTTATCGTTTTGCTCTGACATAAAAAACCTTATCTAATTTATCAAGCAAAATAGCTTAATGTATAAAATATAGCAAGCCAATTTGTTCTAAAGTTGCCCTACTATAACAAAAATTTGCAAAAAATGATCAAAGTTACTAATACTTAGAGCAAAAATCATGCCAAAGCGACATTATTTACCGATAAACCGCACCACCCCCACAGAATTATCTTGTTTTTGCGATTGCATTGCCTGTGCTTCTTGGGCGGTCGGTCGTCTTTCGCTGTGTCCGCAAAGGGTGCATTCAATGTATTCGTCAAATTCAGGTTCAAAAATTTGCACTTGTACGGTGCTGTCCATGGTTTTGCAAGATTTACAGACCACCCCCGCCAAAAATTGGCGTTTGGGGCGGTTTGATTGATAACGCATTGTTTTTCCTTAATTTTAAAATTGCTTGATGTCAAACTTAGTGATGTAAAAAACCACTTTGTACCAATAAGGCGGTGATGTCAGCGTCTCTACCCATAAAGGCAAAAAAACTGTCCTTGGCAGGTCGTTCGCCGCCACGTTCCAAAATTTCTTTTTTGAAGGCGTGTCCTGTGGCTGGATTAAATACCCCTTCTTTTTCAAAACGGCTAAAAGCGTCCGCCGACAACAGCTCTGCCCATTTATAAGAATAATAACCCGACGCATAACCCCCTGCAAAAATATGACTAAAGGTGTTGGCAAAGCGGTTGTTGGCAGGGGGTGTGATGACCGCCACTTGTTTGCGAACGTCGCTCATGACGTTTAGCAAGTCATCATAATTTTTGATGTCTAAGGCGTGAACATTGAGATCAAACAGTGCAAATTCAATTTGTCTTAGGGTTTGCAGTCCGCTTTGGAAATTTTTGGCGCTTAGTAAGGCGGTCAGTTTTTCTTGGGGTAGGGGCATTTGGGTGTCCACATGACGGCTAATGCGGCTAATGCCTTGTGCGTTTAGGGCGAAATTTTCCATAAATTGACTGGGCAATTCCACAGCGTCCCATTCTACGCCATTAATACCTGCCACATCACTCACCCCAACTTGGGTCAATAAATGGTGCAAGCCATGTCCAAACTCGTGAAACAGCGTGGTTACTTCATCAAAGGTCAGTAGGCTAGGTGCGTCAGCGCTTTTTGGTGAAAAATTACCCACGATAAAACCAACGGGCAAAATGTCGCTGTCTTTGTCTTGGTGTTTGTCTTGAAAGCCTGATAGCCATGCGCCACCACGTTTGCCACTTCGGGCGTACAAATCCAAATAAATGCCCCCGATGGTTTGACCGTTTGCCACCACTTCATAAAAAGTAACATCACTGTGCCAAGTGGGGACATTTTGCGCTTGAAAGCGGACATCAAATAAGGTATTGATGATGTCAAACAGCCCTTCTAAAACCACAGGCAAAGGAAAATAAGGGCGCAATTCGTCGCTGTTTAGGTTGTATTTTTCTTGGCGGATTTTTTCGCTTAAATAAGGTATGTCCCAAGGTTCTACTTGGTCAATGCCCAAAGTTTTTGCCAAAATCTCCACGTCCGCCAACTCTGCTTTGGCAAATGGCGTGGCATGGCGTGCCAAGGTCAATAAAAATTCTTGGACTTGTGTTTTGTTGTCCGCCATTTTGTTTGCCAAAGACAGCTCGGTATAATCATTAAAGCCAAGCAGTTTTGCCTTTTGTTGGCGTAGCTGTAAAATCTCGGTCATGATGGCGCTGTTATCAAACTCTGTGCGCCCAAAGGTGCTTTCAAGACTGGCTTTGGTGTTATAAGCGTGATACAGCGTTTGGCGTAGGGGGCGGCTGTCGGCGTATTGCATGACCGCCAAATACATCGGCACATCTAAAGTCGCCACATAATCGCTTGCCAAAATGGTGTTGGGGTGTTTGGCTTTGTAGGCGTCGCCGGCGGATTTGAGTAGGGCAAGTCCTGTGGCGGTAATGCCTGACAGTTGATCTTGAGTTAATGGTAGGGCAAAAGCTTGGCTTGCGTCCAAGGCGTTATCGGCAAATTTGGCAGATAAAAGCGTCAAACGACTGGCGGTGTCGGCAAACTCTTGTTTTTTGGCGCTGTCCAAGCCTACGCCCGACAGTTCAAAATTTTGTAAAGCCAAGACAATGGCTCGTTTTAGGGCGGGTTTTTCTTGGGTTTGCGGACTGTTTTTGGCGTCTTGGTATCGCTGATAAAGTG
>JBHAZZ010000044.1:0-16692 GCA_041781275.1 Moraxella sp. | reverse complement strand
TTCTAACTAATGTCAAAAAATAACCAAACAATACCCCATGACTTATCTTGATTGAACATTATTGTTTTTATATTAAGTGCACACGTTGATAATATAAACTGCATTTATTAAAAATAAATTATTATAAAAATATATGATGATAAATTGGCTAACTTAGTTATGTTATAACAATAATATGTGATGCTTTTTTTAATGGAGATTTATTTTAATTGGTATTTATTGCCAACGCAGCAGTTCATTTAGAGTATTGCTTTTATTTAAGCAAACTGATTTTGTCAAACAATGTATGTTTTGAAAAATATTTTTGAATAAATAAAAACACCCCAAATTGGGATTTTGGGGCGTTTTAAAAAAGACGTGCTGTGGATTATTTTAATAGAAGTTTATTAATCCGCTTTAGATACCCTGCAGGGTCATCAAGCTGACCGCCATCGGCTAGCAACGCTTGGTCAAAGATGACTTGCGCCAAATCATCAAACTCTGCTGAATTTTCAAGCTTGGTGATGAGTGGGTGCGTGGGGTTGATTTCAAGGGTTGGTTTGACATCAGGCACAGGTTGTCCCATTTGTTTGAGCATTTGTACCATCTGTGGCGACAGCTCGCCATCACCCACCACCAAACACGCAGGGCTATCCACCAAACGGCTAGAGACTCGCACGTCTTTGGCACGTTCGCCTAGAGCGGTTTTGAGTTTGTCCACCACAGGTTTTAGAGTTTCTTCGGCTTGTTTGGCTTCTTCTTTTTCGGCCTCGTCAGTCAGCTCACCCAAGTCCACCGCTCCTTTGGCGATGTTTTGTAGGGGGGTGCCGTCAAATTCGTGCAAGAAGTTCATCGCCCATTCATCAACACGAGCCGTCATCAAAATCACTTCAATGCCTTTTTTGTTAAATAGCTCAAGCTGTGGGCTATTTTTGGCGGCGGCAAGACTTTCGGCAGTCAGATAATAAATTGCCTTTTGACCGTCTTTCATACGGGCTTTGTAGTCAGCGAAACTGGTGGCAATGTCGCTGTTTGTGTTGGTGGCATAACGCAGTAGCTTGGCAATACGCTCTTGGTTGGGCTGGTCTTCGCCCAAGCCTTCTTTTAATACGTCGCCAAATTCGGCATAAAACGCCTTAAACTTGTCTTGTTTGTCGCTGTCTTCGGAATTGGCAAGGCTGGCAAGCAGTGTCAATACACGGCGGGCATTACCATCACGGATTGCTTTGACATCACGAGACTCTTGCAAAATTTCACGGCTGACGTTCAATGGCAAATCGGCGCTATCAATCACCCCTTTGACAAAACGCAAATACATCGGGAGCAGCTGCTCAGCATCGTCCATGATAAACACACGTTTGACATACAATTTTAGTCCACGTTGTTGCTCACGGGCGTACAAATCAAACGGCGCTTTGGCAGGAATGTACAAAAGCTGGGTGTACTGCACTCGCCCTTCTACACGGTTGTGCGTCCAAGTCAAAGGGTCAGCGTAGTCATAAGTGATGTTTTTGTAAAACTCGCTGTACTCTTCGTCTGTGATGTCGCTGGCACTGCGTGTCCATAGTGCAGACGCTTTGTTGATGGTTTCGTATTCGTCAGTTAGGATATATTCGCCTTTGCCTGCGATGGCTTCGCCGTTTTCGTCAAGTTCGTCTTGCCACTCTTCTTTGCGCATGGCGATGGGTAGGCTGATGTGGTCGGAATATTTATTAACCAAAGACTTGATTTTGTAGCGGTCAAGATAGTTTTGCTCGCCTGTGGTGTACTCATCTTTTAGGTGCAAAGTGATGTTGGTGCCGTGCGTGTCTTTAGTGATGATTTCGGTGGTAAATTTGCCCGTACCGTCTGACACCCAACGCACGCCTTGGTCAGCGCTCTCGCCTGCTTTACGGCTTTCTACAGTGATTTTGTCTGCCACAATAAAGCCAGAATAAAAGCCAACACCAAATTGACCGATTAAATTACCGTCTTTTTTGTCGCTGTCGGACAATTTTTCCAAAAATGCCTTGGTGCCTGATTTGGCAATCGTACCCAAATGCTCGATGGCGTCGGCTTCGTTCATGCCAATGCCGTTGTCGCTGATGGTGATGGTTTTGGCATCTTTGTCAATGTCAATGCGCACTGTCAAATTGCTGTCGCCTTCGTACAAGCTGTCGTCTGCTGTCGCCAAAAAGCGCAATTTGTCGCAAGCGTCTGATGCGTTTGACACAAGCTCACGCACAAAAATATCGGCGTTTGAATACAAAGAATGGGTTACCAAATGTAGCAGCTGTTCTACTTCGGTTTCAAAATGATGATTGGTAATGGACATGACTATCTCCTAGTGTTTTGATGGAGATAAAAATAAGGGTCATGGCAAATTTTTCAAGGGAATTTTTGATGAAATTGCGCCATCACATCACAAGGATTGATGTCAAGTGATTGACAATAGGTAAGAAATTCCAAAAAATCCAATCTTCTGTCGCCTGTTTCTACCTTGCCCACAAAAGAATGTATCACGCCAAGTCTCTTATGCAAGCTCTCTTTGAGACAAACCAAGCTGCTGCCGTTTTTGAATTAAAAGCGTACGCAACCAAATATTTTTCAGGCGCATGAATAGATAATCGTAAATTTTTCATTTTTAGGGTTTGTTATCATCTGTTGGTATCTTACCTAGCCGCTTTTGTAGCGCTGTTGCGTGTAGTCCGCTGATGATTATCAAGGCAGGAGTGTACATAAGCATGATAAAGAATAGCACCCCCAATTTTTCAGACACATCAACAAATGATACAGGCATCATATACAGTAGCGTCAAGCCCAAAAGCCACAGCCACGGCAACCAAGGAAACAGCCCCCACCTTGACCGACACCACCCAAGACCAATCACAATCCAACCAACCACACTCATCGGTGCCATCAGCATAAGCTGAGTTGGTACAAAATACCACGCCAACACCTTGGTAGATATCTTGCCACACTCTTCAGCGGTCGCCGCTTGACAGCCTGTGATTTCTATCACATCATTAATATCCGTAAAATGTGAATTTGCAGCAATCAGCCCACCCACATAAGCAAACACCACCAAAACAATGGCAACAAAACACATATAAACATGAAAGCTGATGGCTGTATTTTGGCGCTGATAAAATACGTTTGGCAAGTTACCCACCTTTATTTTGTTTAAAGATAAGGTCATCTTACCATCAAAAGGGCTGATTGATTTATCAACACCGTTAATTCATCATCGTTTCACAAAAATTTCATCTTTGACATGATAAATAACTAAAATGTGCCTATACCGCCATCAGCATAACAAAATTCATTGCCATTTTTATCTTTCACACACGCCACAAATTCTGACATACCATACCCCTTAGTAAAGGCTTTATCCATTTGTGCTTTGGTTGCTTTTTTTAGGTTGGCTTTTTGTCTTAATACTTGAGTTGCTTCTTTGCCATTTAATTCATAACTGGTTTCACCAAAAAACCAACCCAAACCAACTGTAGTGCCTTTTTTCTGACCCTGCGTCTTAAAGACAACATCAATACCAGCGGCGTTACCCGTATACTCGCCTGTGGCTTTATAAGTACAGCTTGCCTTTTTTTGTAATTTGTCATTTTTAAAAGTATAACACGTTGTTTTGCCACTTTGTCTGTATTCTTCGGCATAAGCGGCATTAACGCCGCCCAAACTTATGGCAAATACTGCATAGGTCAATAATGTTTTTATTTTTAATGAAGGCGTTTTCATTAATTTCCCCCAATTATAGGTAATGACATATTTAAATTGCAAATATAATCATTCTACATATATTACCTGAGATGACTTCATTTCTTCGGTGATTTGATGTGTACTGATAATCAATAGCCCAATTTCGCCTTGCTTTTGCTTTTGCGTCAGACTGTGCCAAACTTTTTGACAAGTGTGTTTATCCAGTCCTGCAAAAGGCTCATCAAGCAGCAATATCGCCTTATCCGCCAGCAACAGCCGAGCCAGTGCAATGCGTCTTGCTTGACCGCCCGACACCGCCATGCCATATTCGCCAAGTGGGGTATTTAAGCCTTTGGGCTGCGCCTTGACCCACTTTAACAAATCCACCTGTTCAAGCACAAACAGCAGTTCGTCATCACTGGCAGATGGTTTACCCAGTCGCAGATTGTCCGCCAAACTTTGATCAAAGATGTCCACCCACTGCCCCAAATAACCAAGCTGCCCCGTCAAATCCAGTGATGCCAAAGGTACGCCATTTAATAACACCTGTCCACTGTTTTCAGCAAGCTCGCCTGCCAATGTGTTAAGTAGCGTGGATTTGCCCGCCCCCGACACACCCGTTATCAGCACAGGGCTATGGCTATGTAGGCTCACCGTCATGGGTTGGGTGGCGCTGATGGCGTGGGGCATTTTGACCGTCAATTTGTCAAATTGTAACACCAGTGGCGATTTGTCCCACACAAAGGGCTTTAGGTTTGGCACTGCCACATCGCCGACCAAAGCATTTAGCCGATTTTTGGCGACCAAACTGCGCCCCAAAGCCAATGGCTCGCCCCCCGCAGCCAACAAAATTTCAACAAGCCCAAACAGCCCCAACGTCAGCGCCAGTGCCGTTGCAGGATTTAACCCAAAATTATCATTGATGTTATTGGCATTAAAAGGCGTGGGCGGATTTTGTAAAAAGTACCATTGTACACCGACAAGCAGCAGCGCCACCGCACACGTCATCAACATTTGCACCACCAAAGCATGGCGTCTTTTGTTGGCGTGCGTTTGTTGTAGCAGGGCGTGATGTTTGTCATCTAAGTGCTTGAATTGATTGGCTTGGGTTTGCAAATTGTCCCACAAAATCAGTTGTACCAACGCAGGTAATGTGTTCAATAACAAGGTTTTACGCTGTTTACCAAGCTTACTTTCTGTCGTGGCAAGACCTTTGCTTTTTGCCATCAAAGACACGCCAGCAAGCACCACCACCAACAAAACCAACATCACCACCCAAGCCGTCCAACTAGGTATCAGCAGTGCCATACAAAAACCAAAGCCCACGACAGCCACCAAAGACACCGCACACGGCAAAACCAGACGTAGCACAAATTCATTAAGCACGTCAATGTCTTTGACCAAACGGTGCATGATCTCGCCGCTGTGTGTTTGTTTTTGGTGGCGCTGATTGATGGGGGTGCTTGCCAAACGAGCAAAAGTACGCACCCGTAAATCTTTGAGTAAGGCAAATACCGCATGGTGCGACACCATCAAATCGCCATATCGGGCAAAGGTTCTTACCAAAGCAAAAATGCGTATCCAAAACGACGCCAGCGCATAGCTAAATCCCGCCCCCGCCAGCACGCCTGCCACACCTGCCATAGACACAAACCAACCTGCCACCATCACAAGACCCAGCACGCTGATGACCGTCAAGACCCCAAGCCCAAAAGCCACCCCCCACCAAGGAAGCTGCGGCAAAATCAACTGTCTTAGGCGAAAAAATTGACCTTGGGGGGTAGCTTGTTTATTCATCGCTTGTTTCCTTGTTTACACCCAAATGAATCACATCATCAAAAGCAGACAAATCGCTTTGGTGCGTTACCCAAATCACGGTTTTGTCGGCACTTAATTCAAACAGCAGCTTATGGATATGACTGGCGGTTTGGCTGTCCAGATGTTCGGTGGGTTCGTCCAACAGCCAAACTTTGGCGTTTTGTAGCAGTAATTGGGCGATGGTTAAACGTTTGGCTTGACCGCCTGACAGCCCTGCCCCTTTTTCGGCAAGTTTGCTATTTATGCCATCAGGCAAGGCTTGTATGGTTTGCCAAAGCTGTACTTTTTGTAGCACGTCTTTTAATTCATCATCACTGGCAGCAGGTTTGACCAGTCGCAAATTATCAGCGATACTGATTGGCAAAAGACAGCTGGTTTGTGATAAATAAGCAAATTGCTTGCGAACGCTTTGAATGCGTAACTGTTGATAAGAAAAAGTGGTTTCGCCATCGGTCAAAACAACATCGCCTGTATGCTCACCAAACCCAAGCAGCACCTGCAAAATGGTGGATTTACCCACCCCACTTTGCCCCACCAGTGCAGTACGGCGACCCCCCACAAACGTCAAACTGACGGGCGACAAACGAATGCGTCCATCATCACCAAAAACCGCCACGTTTTTTAGGGCAAACGTTGGTGCAGATTGCAGTTGGTGCATTGCGCCGTGATGGGCAGTGCTTTTGGCGGACAGCATGGGAGCAAGGGCTTTGGCGCACGCAAGGGCTTGACCTTTGACATGATATTCCGCCCCCAATTTGCGTAGCGGTGCATAAAATTCAGGCACAAGCAGCAAAATAAATAACGCCGTCCAATAATCCACCCCTGCCCCACCAAACATCGGTTTTCCAAGCAAGGCAAAACCCAAATACACCGCCACCATCGCAATAGAAAATGCTGAAATCAGCTCTAGCACCGCACTGTTCAAAAAGGCGATTTTTAACACGTCCATCGTGCGTTTGCGATAATTTTCACTGCTTTGGCTGATGTCTTTGATGGCGGTGTCTGTCGCTGCCAAACGGCTTAGGGTATCTATCCCACGCACCCAGTCCAAAAATCGCCCCCCAAGCTGCGCCAAAGCGTCCATCTGCTGACGGTTTTTGGCGGCGGTAGCAATACCAATGACCGCCATTGCTATCGGCACAAAAGGAGCAGTGGCAAAAAGTATCCAAGCAACACCTGCATGATAAACACCCACACACCCAAGCAAAATCAGCGGAGCAGTTACGGCGGTCATTTTTTGTACTTCAAAACGGGCGTAGCCCATCAAGTGATCAGGTTCATCAATGATTTTACTTGCCAGCACCCCATCAGCGCCAAACTCTCGTCTGGCAAGTCCCAAAAGTTGTAATTTGTCAAACAGCCGACTACGCACTGTTTTTACCACCGAAAGCCCCACACGACTAAGCAGACTTTCACGCCAAAACCCCAAAAACGCACGCCCCAAAAGACAAGCCAAAAGCACCAAAAGCCACAGCCAAAACTGTTGATTGTCCCACTGTACTTGCTTGCCACTTGGCAAAAACAGCAAAAGCCAACCATTAAAAATGCTCGCCAAAGCAAACATTTGCCCCACCAACATCAGCACCGACAATACGTCCAAAAACCATGCTAACATCATGGATTTTTTGATGGGAGCAAAGGTGTTTTTTAAAAAAGCAGTTGCCATGATGTCGGCTTGTGAACGTCTGGGGCGATGTTTTTTGGTGCGGTTTTTGTGGCTGACAGATTGGTTGTGAGATGTGGTGGTTGTCATAAGTGCTTGCTTTGTTTTATGGTTTTTTTCACGCCCCATTATCGCCAAAAGCCCTTTTGAATTCAAGTGCTTTGACCGCTAAAACTCGCCAAGCACATAACCACTAACAAAGGCAAAATATTCTCTAAGCCACGAATGGTAACGGGTCTGTAGTGGCGTGGGGGCAGGCATGACGGTGATGTTTGTATAGCCTTGTTTTTTGGCGATTTTTTGGGTGCGAATGGTGTGAAAATCACTGGTAACGATGACCATCGGGTCGGCGGTGGTGATGTTTTGGTTTTGTAATATGGGTTTGGCATTGACCAAATTGAGTTCGGTACTGGTGCTTTTATCTTCCACCAAAATGCGGCTTGGGTCAATGCTGTACTGACGCTGCAAATAATCAGACGCTGCCGCCGCTTCACTGATACGCTCACCAAAGCCAATGCCGCCTGTGGTTACAAGCCACGCATTGGGATATTTGGCGGATAATTGGGCGGCGCTGTCCAAACGACTTGCCAAAGCAGGGGACGGCACGCCATTACTGGCTTTGCTACCCAAAATGATGATGGCAAGGGGCGTGGTTTGTACGTTGGTTACTTTGCTGTTGTGCCAAGCCAAAAACCCAAAAAAGACAAACACCGTCAGCACCCAACACCAAAACCCCAACAAAAACACTTGCCACAGTTTCGCCCAAAGGGGTGGTAAATTGGCAAAATACCGATAAAACAGCCCGTACCCCACAAAACCTACTCCAATAAACAAGGGGAGCAATGTCCCCAAGTGGATTTTGTTTTGTGATACAAGGTATAACGAATAGCTTGCCAAAAGCGTGCCTATCACCCCAAAGCCAATATGCAACCCGTGCCAGCCATTCATCATACAGTCGCCATTTTTTAAAGTTTCTCAATACCCAAGGCGGTGTTATTTTTTGATGCCTGTGTATTTTTCAAAGTTACGGGCATAATCATCAATATGCTCCCCAAGCATTTTTTGGTATTCTTGGGTATAAAATTTGATGATGTCTTCTTTTTCTTTGGCAAAGTCGCTGCCCTTGACAAAGCCCACGCTGGCTGCCGACACCGCAAAACGGGCAGCAGCATAAGTCAAGCTTGCCGCCACTTGTCCTGCGTGTGATTGGGGAGATAATTGGCTGTTGGCAAGCATGATGACAGCGTCCGCTCGCTCAAAAAAGGCATTCATTTCGGGCGTAAGCGTGGGAGCTGTCTCTTGGGGGCTGTCGGGGGTTTGTTGCGTGTCGGTCATGGTTTTTCCTTATGGGTTTGTGTCATAGTCCTGCGTCGGCTTTAATGGCTTCCACTTTATCCAACTTTTCCCAAGTAAAGGCAGTGTCGCTGCCTGTACGCCCAAAATGTCCATAGCTTGCGGTTTGTTCGTACATCGGCTGAAGCAGATTGAGCATTTTGGTAATGCCATAAGGACGCAAATCAAAGTGGGTACGAATTAGGCGAATGATTTCATCATTGCTGACTTTGCCTGTATCAAAGGTATTGACCGAGATGGATGTCGGCTCGGCAACCCCGATGGCATAACTGACTTGCACTTCAATGCGGTCGGCAAGCCCTGCGGCGACTAAGTTTTTGGCAACATAACGCCCTGCATAGGCGGCACTTCTGTCCACCTTAGATGGGTCTTTGCCACTGAATGCACCGCCACCATGACGAGCCATACCGCCATAAGTATCAACGATGATTTTACGCCCTGTCAAGCCTGCATCGCCCACAGGACCGCCGATGACAAATTTGCCCGTGGGGTTGATGTGGTATTTTGTGCCAGCGTGCAAAAGCTCAGCAGGAATGGTTTTTTTGATGATTTCTTCCATCACCGCTTCATGCAAATCAGCTTGGCTAATGCTGGGGTCGTGCTGTGTAGATAATACCAGTGCGTCAATGGCGATGGGACGATGAAGAGCGTCATAATGCAAGCTGACTTGTGCTTTGGCATCAGGACGTAGCCACGTTAATGTGCCGTCTTTGCGCAATTTTGCTTGACGCTCCATCAACCGATGAGCCAGTTCAATGGGTGTAGGCATTAGCACGTCGGTTTCGTTACACGCATAACCAAACATCAACCCTTGGTCGCCTGCGCCTTGGTCTTCAGGACGACTTCTGTCCACGCCCTGAGCGATTTCGGGCGACTGTTTGCCAATCATATTGATGACCGCACAGCAATCACCATCAAAGCCCAAATCGCTATGATTGTAGCCAATTTTATTGACGGTAGCACGCACAATGCCTTCTACATCAATATTGGCATGGGTGGAGATTTCACCTGCCAAAACCACTGCCCCTGTTTTTACCAAGGTTTCGCAGGCAACCCGAGCGTCTTTGTCTTGCGCCAAAATGGCATCAAGCAGCGCATCGGAGATTTGGTCAGCCATTTTGTCAGGATGACCTTCGGACACAGATTCAGACGTAAATAAAGAATAGTTCATAAAAATACACTTAAAATAAACACATAGGGTATTTGCACTTGGTGGCTTTTTTAGGCTGGACAAGGGTGAGTAACAAATACATGAAAGCTGTCCTACTACCACTCACTTGGCACGCTTTGATGGTTTGCGCTTTTATTTAATCACTGTTTCATCACTGACTTCAACTTTGGCTTAATTTGTTTAGGAAAATTTAAATTAATCAAACGCCAACTTAAACTTAACCCAAAACAAAATCAATATTGCTGCCTTTGATAAACCGTCTTTGATAAAAGCGTTCATTTGGTTTATTTTACAAAGCTTTTATAAAGGACGCTTTGTCAAATATTCCATATAAAAACGCAAACTTTAAGGACAATTAGCGAAAAATTCTATCACAAAGACAGCCAAAACGCCATCATTTTCATTGGTAATGGGGACGATTGATGGTTTTTTGGTCAGATTGTTTTTTTGAGCAGATGATTTTTTGGGCGGGTGGTTTTGGGGCAAATAGTTTTCTACAAAATTTCGCCATTCATACCAACTTAATACCAATAAGTAGTAAATTGTTAGAAACTTTCTTAAATCTCTATTTTACAACCATTTTTTTAAATGAAACTTGATTTGATCATTTATTGCAATACTTAAAAAAAACAGCAAACCACCCCCACCAACTCTTAATCCAACAAAAACTCCCGATAAGACAGCGGCATACGCCCAAGCAGCGCAGCAAAAGGCGACACATCCACCACGGGGTGTCTGTCTAGCAGCGCCAATGTATCGGCATTCACCAAACGCCCAAAAATCCCCTTTGCCACCGCCACGCTGACAGGCACAATGATGGACGGCAAGGGCAAGATAATCAGGCGTTTATTGGGGGCTTGCTGCTGATACATGGCGGTCAAATATTCACCAAATGAGCAAGTTTCACCACCGACAAAATTCATCACGCCACCAAAATCGCTCCCCACCAGTGCCACAATCCCTTTTGCCACATCAAACACCGACACAGGCGTTACTTTTTGTCGTCCACGCTTTGGCAGTGCCACCACACCAAACCGCACCAATTTTTTGAACATGATGGTACTGCTACCGCCTTGCCCATACACCAAATCAGGACGCACCACCGCCACCCCAAAGCCATCATCTGCCAAAGCAAAAAGCCGCTCATCGCCACGCCCTTTACTGGCGGTAAAAGCGATTGGACTTGTCCCATCTGCCCCGAGCGCCGACAGCTGTAGCCACCTTTTGACACCCAAAGATTTGGCAAGCAAAGCAAGTGCTACGGGCGTATGATGATGTACGTTTTCTAGGACATTTTTGTCATCGTGCATGACGCCCACCATATTAATGACCACGTCCACATCGGCAAACATGGGTGTTAATGTTTCAATTTGTTCACTGTTTAAACACTTACCAAAATCAAGCTGTTTTGATGAAACGCAAGTGATATGAACGATCGATTTGTCATTTTTTAATAAATCAAGCACCTGACGACCAATAAATCCTGACACACCAAATAATAAAACATTCATCTTTATTTCCTTACATGGGTTTTAATACCATCAAAAAGAAAATAATAAGCACCGCCGTAAATGCAGGATAACCAAGCATTTCCCATTTTTTGGCAAGACGCTTGTATTCGTCTGGTGCGTTTATTTCCCCATTTTTTAGGGCGGTTTGGGCAAGGCGTGCCATATCCAATTGCCATTTCACCACAGGCAGCCAGCACACCCCCGCAAACATAAACAGTCCAAGCGTTGCCCAAATCCACGTTGCTGACCACGGCATATTGATTTGATACATCAGCCACACCCCAGACAGCGGCTGAAAAATCACCGCAGGTGTGGTAAACCAAAAGTCAGCACGACACACGAGCCTAGCCACCACCGCCTGACTTTCAAGGCTGCCTGAGCGATTGACCATAAACAAATAAAACGCCGTACCAAAGCCCGTGCCCGTTATCAGCACCGCCGACAAAATATGCAAGGTTTTGATGATGTTATACAGTGTAACGCTGTCCATAAACGTTCCTTAAATGACCCTTTGGTCATTAGCTTAAGATAAATCATACAGTAATTTCTGTTATTACAGAAATAATAGGTAAAAAAATTTTAAAGCTTATGGTTTGCCCGATGAAATTGATAAAGTAGCACCAAAACCGCCAAAATGGGTACGTTTTTGATGATTGGAGCAAAGGGGTGTAATAACTGCTCTACCAATATTTCTTTGGGTAATAATAATAAAATCAATAGATTATATACCAAGACGGTCAAAGCTTGCACGCCCCACAGCCACGACTTTTGCCTAACTGGACTGACACACAAAACAGCAAACAGCACATCAAGCACGGACGCACCCATCAGCAGTAGCCAAGCCATGTTAATACCAAAGCCCAGTTGCAGCACAAGCTGTAAAGACGCTTGACGGTTAAACAGCACAGGAACAACACCACTATACAGCCACAAAAACGCAAGGGCGTGATACAAATAATCAGGCAGTTTTACTTTTGTGGTCATGCTGCGTCCTTGGTGTTTTTGGGCAATGCCAAACGAGCCATCATCACCGCAGACAGTCCACCAGCCAGTGCAAGCCCAAAAGCAGGCAGCAGCGCCCGAGCAAAATCCCCCAACATGAATATCGTCAATATCATCACGGCATATATCATGGTAAAGACCATACCAATAACAAACACACGATAATAATCCGCTCTGGTCATGATACAAAACCGCTTCACTGCCAAATACACGCCCACCCCAAAGGTAGGAATGCTCCCTATCACCGTAATGACGTACACACCCCCCAAAAACAACTTCCAAAACTTGTCTGCCGCTAAACCACCACTCATCAGCAGGACCACAGCAGTTACCGTGCCAGCCAATAAGCCACCCATCAAACTGCCCAATATGCCAAAACACAGCACCACTGTTATCTTAGGATAAGTCATCTTTGAGTGCATAAATTCACCAGTTTTGTTTTATGGGTTTGTTGGTTTGTTATTTTAAAAACTTTTGAATGGCAGCGCCCATTTTCAGCAGTCTGGTCAAAGTTGGCGTGGACAGGCATATCATTTCATTTGCCCACGTCGCCACAATGTCTACAAAGTTTTGTGTGTCTTTGATGCGCTGTTGTACGTCTTCTTTTTCTTGAGCATATTCAGGACTTTGCATTAATTCTTGCAAAAATTTCGCCGTGGGAGCAAGCTCTCTTTTATAACGTTCTTCAATGATGACACGAGCCAACGCCCACACATCGGTGTTGGTGGTAAAATATTCTTTGCGGTCGCCAAGTATGTGCGTAGTCTGTACAAGATTTAGGCTTTGTAATTCTTTGATACTGCTGCTGACGTTGGAGCGAGCAATGTTTAAGGTCTGCATGATCTCATCGGCATTCATCGGCTTGCCCATCAAATAAAGCAACGCATGAATCTGCGCTACGGTACGATTCACGCCCCATTTACTGCCCATTTCGCCCCAATGTAGGATAAATTTTTCGCTGGCTGGATTAAGTTTCATTTGATACCCCTTGTTGGTTTTGTCTGTAATAAATTATATTTATTTTTGAAATTTCTGTCAATACAGAAATAACTAGATAAAATTTTTTGGTAAATCTGTGTACACTTAGTATGCTGACTAACGCTTTGGGAAATGCGTCCGTATTTGGTGTGTGAGCGTTATGTGATTTGATTTTTGGTCAGTATTCCGTCAAAACTTGTGTTTTTTTAATACCCATGAAAGACTTTAAAACAAATAAGTACCCGCCAAAGTTACCACCAAAAACCCCGCCATACCAATCAACACCGCAAATCCCGTATTAATGCCACGCAATGTCGCCACCACCGTAACAATCACCCCCGCCACGGTCGCCGCATATTCATGACTGTGGCTTAATTTTTCTATAAATGGTAACCCCAAAACCACGGTCATGGCAGCAATGATTGCCCCACCAAGGGGAGCAATGGGCGAATTTTCTTGCATAAAAAACCGCATGATTGGCGATTTTTCGGGCAAAAAAAATGGTAACAGCCGAGACAAAGCGGTCAAAATCGCCATTGCCGCCACTGCGATGAGTAATATAGAAAAATTATCTTGATTGATCATGGGCTGATACCAAATTGGGCAAACTTTTCATCTGCAATGATGATGTTTAAATCACAAGAATGGCTGATTAATGCTTAGTTGCAACTTGTCGTTTTATCAAAGCTGCTTAACAATTAAAACAAACATTATAGCAAAATTTATGTTAGGAATGCTTGATTTTGGCTTGCACCACAGCAACCACAAACGCCACTGCTGCCGCCAACAAAATCGCCGCTTCGCCATGCCCCAAAACTGCGCACACTGCCGCACTCAGCGTTGCCAGCAAAATGGCAGGTCTGTGCGCTGGGTATTTGGCAAAGCCATGAGTGGTCAAGGAAACAAACAGCGCCACAAACGCAAAATTCATCACTTGATTCATCAAAGGGTAACTAAGCAGCACTTGCCCACCAAAAACGCCCAAGGCGGTACTGCCCCACCACGACAGCCACGACACCAAAGACACGCCCCAAAACCAAGGGGCTTGGCGTTCCACATCGTCCAATTTGGCAAGGGCGGTGGCAAACACTTCATCGGTAATCAAGGGGGCGGACAAAGTGATGTTTTGTCCTTGTTTGAGATGACGCTTGATGAGTGGCGCATATAGCAGGTGGCGACTGTCAAGCAAGGCACAAAGCCCAATCACCGCCCCAACACTTGCCCCACTGGTGATACTTGCCAAGAGCAAAAACTGACTTGCCCCTGCATAAATAAACACGCTCATGGCAATGGCAACCCAAGACGGCATACCCGCCGACACACACGCCAGCCCAAAAGCGATGCCCACAGGCACATAACCTAAGGTAATGGGGATAGCGGATTGACAGCCCCCCAAAAAAGCACGAACGTTTGACATGAAAATTTGGCAAAAAATAATTATTCTAATTCTTATGTCGCCACTTGTCAAAATGGTCAGTTTTGTTACACTATCAGCACACTTGCTACCCTAAATGGATTATTATGGATTTGGTCAAAGAATTACAGCGTCTCCCCGTTGGTAAATTTCACTATCAATTATTGTTGATGATTGGGCTGGGCTGGCTGTTTGATGCCATGGACACGGGGCTTATCTCTTTTATTTTAACCAAATTGGTCGCAGAATGGTCGCTTAGTGCCACCGAAAAAGCGTCCATCGTCAGCATTACCTTTGTTGGTATGGCAATTGGGGCGGTGTTGGCAGGCAAGCTTTCTGATCGCATTGGACGCAAAAAAGTCTTTATCGGCACGCTCATCATTTATAGTGCTGCTACCGCTTTGTGCGGTGTGGCGACCAATTTGACCGCCCTACTTGTTTTTCGCTTGGTGGTCGGTATCGGGCTTGGTGGTCAGCTTCCCGTGGCGGTTTCTTTGATGAGTGAATATTTACCGTCGGCGGTGCGTGGGCGGTTTATTGTGTTATTAGAAAGCTTTTGGGGACTGGGCTGGCTGGTGGCGGCAATCATGGCATATTTTGTCATTCCAACCTTTGGCTGGCAAGTGGCGTTTTTGCTTGGGGGACTGCCCCTATTTTATGGGATTTTTCTTTATAAAAAATTGCCAGAATCCATTCCTTTTTTGTTACAACATCACCAAAAAGAACAAGCGATACATCATTTCACTCAAATTTGTCAAATCAATAAAATCTCCACCCCCACCATCAATCCTGACAACATCATCATTCCCGAAACCCAAAAAAGCAAAATAGGCTTTTTGTCTTTATGGTCAAAACCACTTTACAAAAGTACACTCATGCTTTGGGTATTGTGGTTTGGTATCGTGTTTTCTTATTATGGCATTTTTACTTGGCTACCCAGTTTACTCGTTAACAAAGGCTTTACCATCGTTTCATCGTTTGAATATGTGCTGATGATGATTGTGGCGCAGCTACCTGGTTACTTGGTGGCGGCGTGGTGCGTGGAACGCTTTGGGCGCAAAGCGACTTTGGCAGGTTTTATTGTGGCGTGTGCGGTCAGTGCTTACTTTTTTGGGCAAGCAGGCAGCGTGATGGTACTGCTGATTTGGGGGTGTTTGATGTCGTTTTTTAATCTTGGGGCGTGGGGCGTGGTTTACACTTATACACCAGAATTATATCCTGCCAGCTTGCGTGCCACAGGCTCGGGCATGGCGGCGGCGATTGGGCGTGTGGGTGGGATTGTCGCCCCGATGGTCATCACTCATATGATGGTGCTAGCAAATGCCTTTTCGTGGATTTTTATCCTATTTACGGCGGTCATGGTGCTGATTGCGGTGGTGGTTTTGGTGCTTGGCGAAGAAACCAAAGGCAGAGTATTGCAATAATTTTTGTGTGTTTATCATCAATTTGGTTTTTTTAAATTATGTCAAATCATTACTTACATTCGTCCGATCTCAAAGCAATTTTACATTCTAAACGTGCCAATATCTTTTATCTAGAACATTGCCGTGTCATGCAAAAAGATGGGCGTGTGCTCTATCTGACCGAAAGCAAATACGAAAATCAGTATTACAATATTCCGATTGCCAATACCACTTGTATTTTACTTGGTACAGGGACATCTATTACTCAAGCCGCCATGCGAATGCTTGCCAGTGCAGGGGTTTTGGTCGGATTTTGTGGAGGCGGTGCAACGCCATTATTTTCAGGAGCGGAAATTGAATGGCTCAATCCGCAAAGTGAATATCGCCCGACTGAATATATCCAAGGTTGGTTATCTTTTTGGTTTGATGAACAAAAACGACTTACCATCGCCAAAGAGTTTCAATATAAACGTATAGAATTTATTCAAAAAATTTGGTCTAAAGATAAAGAATTAAAAGATGCAGGCTTTCATATTGATGACCCTGATATTTTACAAGCTTATAGTTTCTTTAAAAATAAAATTCCTGAGATAAACTGTGTCAATGACTTGCTTTTAACTGAAGCACAAATGACCAAACAACTCTACAAAGCAGCAGCCACACGCTGTCAGCTTTCTTTTGAACGCAATCCTGAAGCAGGCGATTTA